>CAJMSG010000077.1:0-8155 GCA_905216105.1 uncultured bacterium
GCGAGCGCGTGCTTGCCGCCGGCGGCCTGACCGTCATCGGCACCGAGCGCCATGAGTCCCGTCGTATCGACAACCAGTTGCGCGGTCGCTCCGGTCGTCAGGGCGATCCGGGCGAGACCCAGTTCTACCTGTCGCTCGAGGACGACCTCATGCGCCTGTTCGGCGGCGACAAGATGGATCGTGTCTCCAAGATGATGGTCACGGCCGACATGGGCGACGACATGCCCATCCAGCACAAGATCATCTCCAAGGCCGTCGAGAGCGCCCAGCACAAGGTCGAGAGCATCAACTTCTCCATGCGTAAGAGCGTCCTCGAGTACGATGACGTCATGAACAAGCAGCGCCAGGTCATCTACGCCGAGCGTAACAAGATTCTGGATGGCAAGGACCTGACCGATCACATCACCGAGGTCATGCACGACACCGTGTACCGCTGCGTGCAGGAGTTCTGCACCAAGGACAGCCACGATGGCGAGCGCGATCTCGAGGGCCTGCGCAAGTGGGTCGTGGAGCTGACCGGCCATATCGATACGCCCAAGTTCCCCGACGAGGATTACGAGGCCCTTGCTGCCGATGTCCTGGCCTACGTTGAGAAGTGCTACAACATGAAGGCCGAGCGCCTGGGTGAGGACCTCATGCGCGAGCTCAACACCCAGGTCATGCTGCGCGTCATCGATACCCGCTGGATGAACTACCTGCAGGAGATGGACTACCTCAAGACCGGTATCGGACTGCGCGGCTTTGGTCAGCGCGACCCGCTGGTCGAGTACAAGACTGAGGCTTATGGTGCCTTCCAGATGCTCGTCGACACCATGTACGAGGATTACCTGCGCACCGTCCTGCGCATCGAGATCAAGGCCGCCCCGCAGGCCGTGGAGCACAAGGAGGACCCCGCGCTCGAGGGTGCGCGCTTCTCCGGCCCCGCCGACGTCGATGGCGACAACGGCAGCTCGGTGCTGCGCAAGCAGGCACAGGTTCAGGCTCGTACGGCCGTCCAGGGAGGCCCGGCTGCTGTCAACAACGGCGGCAAGGTGACCACCTATCGCAAGTCCGAGAGCGATGACCCTTATGTCAACGTGGGCCGCAACGACCTTTGCCCCTGCGGCAGCGGCAAGAAGTTCAAGTACTGCCACGGCAGGAATCGTTAATGGCCGAGGCTTTAGAGGTAACGCCCGCCGAGCTGGACGCGTTTGCGGACCGGCTCGGCGAGGTCGAGTCGTATCTTCATTTGGACGAGAAGCGCACGCGCGTGACCGAGCTCGAGGCCAAAAGCGTGGCCCCCGGCTTTTGGGATGACGCCGACGCCGCTCGCGCCACCATGGAGGAGATCGCTCGCGCCAAGGAAGATATCGCTGCCGTGGATACCGCGCGCGGCGAGCTTTCCGACGCCCGTGCGGCGCTGGAGCTTGCCGAGGAGATGGGCGACGACCCCGATGCCGCCGCATTGCGCGAGGAGGCTGCCGCTACGGCAGAACGCCTGGCCCGCGCTATCGACGAGCTCGAGCTTTCGAGTTGGTTTACCGGTGAGTTCGATCACGGCGACGCGATTGTGACCATCAAGCCCGGACAGGGTGGCCTGGAGGCGCAGGACTGGACCTTCATGCTCTTTAAGATGTACATGAAGTACTGCCAGCGTCGCGGCTGGAAGGTCACGATTAACGACTGCCCCGCGGCTGAGGTCATCGGCATCGACCGTGCGACCTTTACCGTCGAGGGCAAGGACGCGTTTGGCATGCTGCGCGCCGAGGCCGGCGTCCACCGTCTGGTGCGCATCAGCCCCACCGACGACAAGAAGCGCCGCCAGACCACGTTTGCCGGCGTCGAGGTCATCCCCGTGCTGCCTGACGATATCGACATCGAGATCAGCCCCGACGATATTCGCGTGGACGTGTATCACGCGAGCGGCCCGGGCGGCCAGGGCGTCAACACCACCGACTCCGCCGTACGCGTGACGCATTTTCCCAGCGGCATCGTTGTCACTTGCCAAAACGAGCGCAGCCAGATTCAGAACAAGGCCGCGTGCATGCAGATTCTCAAGGCCCGTCTGTACGAGATCGAGCTCGAGAAGCGCGCCGAGGCGCTCGACGAGATTCGTGGGCCCAAGACCACAATCGGTTTTGGTAACCAGATTCGCAGCTACGTGCTCTACCCGTATCAGATGGTCAAGGACCTGCGCACGGGCGTGGAGACCAGCAACGTCGAGGCCGTTCTCGACGATGGCGATCTGGATCCGTTTGTGATCGGCTACCATCGCTGGGCAACCGGCAACGCCGATGCGGAAACGCCGGACGCATAAGTCGCTGGATGGCTTCGGCCGTGGCAAAACCCATCGGTCGGACGGGTTTGTATCCAGAATAAACCCTGTACAGGGGTGGTTTTTGCCCGGCGAATCGCTAGAATCGAATAGAGCGAGAAGTTCAAAGCGCATCCGTTTGGGTGCGCTTTTTTGAGGGAGGTAGCATGGCATATCGTCTGGACATCAAGCGCATTCTTTCGATGAACTTCTTCCACGACCTGCCCCAGATTATGCTGGGGTGCGCCCTGGCAGCCGTCGCGACCGACCTGTTTTTGATCCCTAATGGCCTCGCTGCCGGCGGCGTTACAGGTCTTGCCACCATTATCCAGGCGGTCGGCGCCTCACACGGCGTGTCGCTGCCCGTCGGCATCCAGACTATCGTGATGAACGCCTTGCTGCTGCTGGTGGTTATGCGCGCGGGCGGTATGTTCTATGTGGTGCAGACGGCGACGGGCTTTGTGCTGCTGGGCTTTTTCACCGACCTGTTTGCCCCGTTTGTGGCACCGCTGGCTCATGCCGACCTGATGCTGCCGGCCATGTGGGGCGGTATCGTTACGGGCATTGGCTACGGCATGGTGCTGCGTGCCGGCGCCAATACCGGTGGTTCTGACACCATCGGCCAGATTATCTCGCGCAATACGTCACTGCCGGTGGGCTCAACCGTTATGGCGATCGATGTTGCCGTGTGCGCCTTGTCGGCCCCGGTGTTCTCGATCGAAAACGCGCTGTACGCCGGCCTTTCGATGGTCATTAGCGGTTATGTGATCGATGCCGTGGTCGATGGCGGCAACAAGCGCCGTATGGTGCTCATCATCTCGGACAATTTCCCCGATATCGCGGCCGACATCATGTACGGCCTGGGCCGCGGCTGCACCAAGTTTAGGGCGACCGGCATGTATTCGGGCGCCGAGAAGCCGGTGATCATGGTGATTGTGAGCCGTCGTGAGCTCAACACCCTTAAGACCATCGTGCGCGAACGCGATCCGCACGCCATCGTGACCGTTGCCGATGTCACGGAAACCTTCGGCGAGGGCTTTAAGGACATCAGCGCGTAGGCTGGAGCCAGGGTCGGTGGGACAAAATTATCAGTAGTGTTTGTCCCAGGTTCGATAGGTTCATCAACCTCGTTGCCGCAAGCGACCCTGGGACAAGCACTACTGATAATTTTGTCCCACCACTTCCTTGTCGATCGTCCCGCATCCAAAAGACGTTCACATTGATAAACCGTTTCATCAGGGCGTCTGCCTGCTCAATTGTTCAAATACTGATAAAAACTCTGGTAAAGCCTTCACTTTCCCGCATAATGGATGGCGTACGTGCATCGCGGCCGGGCTGGGACTACCTTCTGTGCCGTGCGCATCTTGTCTAAAGAGGATGAAAGGAAGGCACAATGAGCGACGAAGAGCTCAAAAAGGTTGCCAACGAGGTAAGGAAGGGCATCGTCACCGGCGTGCACGCTGCCAAGTCCGGCCATCCGGGCGGTTCGCTCGGCGCTGCCGACATCATGACCTATCTGTACTTTGAGGAAATGAACGTCGACCCGGCCGATCCCCGCAAGGCCGACCGCGATCGCTTTGTGCTTTCCAAGGGCCACTGCGCGCCTGGTCTGTACGCCGTGCTCGCCGAGCGCGGGTTCTTCCCCAAGGAGGATCTCGAGACGCTGCGCCACATCGGCAGCCACCTGCAGGGCCATCCCAACATGAACGATACCCCGGGCGTCGACATGTCCACCGGTTCGCTCGGCCAGGGCATCTCCGCCGCCGTCGGGATGGCGCTCGCCGCCAAGCACTGGGGCGACGACTATCGTACCTACGCCCTGCTGGGCGACGGCGAGAGCGAGGAGGGCCAGGTCTGGGAGGCAGCCATGTTTGCCGGCAACCAGCAGCTCGACAACCTCTGCGTGATCGTCGACCACAACGGCCTGCAGATCGATGGCCCCGTCGAGGAGGTCAACGACCCCATGCCGCTCGCCGACAAGTTCCGCGCCTTCAAGTTCCACGTGGTGGAGCTGGCTGACGGCAACGATTTCGAACAGATCCGCGCCGCCTTCGCCGAGGCTCGTGCCACCAAGGGCCAGCCGACCGCGATTATCGCCGAGACCACGAAGGGCAAGGGCGTCTCCTTTATGGAGAACCAGGTTGGTTGGCACGGCAAGGCCCCCAACGATGAACAGTTTGAGCAGGCCATGGCAGAGCTCACGGCCGCCAGAGAGGAGCTCTAGGATGGCAGACGTCAAGAAAATCGCCACGCGCGTAAGCTACGGCGAGGCCCTCGTCGAGCTCGCCAACGAGCACGACGACTTTGTGGTCCTCGACGCCGACCTGGCCGCCGCCACGCAGACCGGCAAGTTTAAGGCCGCCTGCCCCGATCGTTTCTTTGATGTGGGCATTGCCGAGAGCAACCTGATGGGTGTCGCCGCCGGTATCGCAACCACCGGCCGCGTCGCCTTCGCGAGCTCCTTTGCCATGTTTGCCGCCGGTCGCGCCTTTGAGCAGGTCCGCAACTCCATCGGCTACCCGCACCTCAACGTCAAGATCGGCGCCACGCACGCCGGTATTTCGGTGGGCGAGGATGGCGCCACGCACCAGTGCTGCGAGGATATCGCCCTCATGCGCGTTATCCCCGGCATGACCGTGATCGTTCCCGCCGACGACGTCGAGGCTCGCGCCGTGACGCGCGCCGCCTACGAGTGCGACGGTCCGGTGTACATGCGCTTCGCCCGTTTGGCCTCGCCGGTTATCAACGACCCCGAGACCTACAAGTTCGAGTTGGGTAAGGGCATTGTCATGCGCGAGGGCGCCGATGTGACCATCATCGCCTGCGGCCTGATGGTCGGCGAGGCTCTCGAGGCCGCCGAGCAGCTCGCTGCCGAGGGCATCGACGCCGAGGTCATCAACATGCACACCATCAAGCCCATCGATGCCGACCTGATCGTCAAGAGCGCCACCAAGACCGGCCACGTCGTGACCGTCGAGGAGCATTCCGTGATCGGCGGCTTGGGTAGCGCTGTCGCCGACGTCCTGTGCGAGCAGTGCCCGACGCCGCTCAAGAAGATTGGCGTCAACGACACCTTCGGCGAGTCCGGCCCGGGTGCCGAGCTCCTGCACAAGTACGGCTTGGACGCCGCCAACATCGTGGCGACCACCAAGGAGTTCTTGGCCTAAGGCATTTTGCTTTGGCCTTGACCTGAGAGCCGTTCCCGCATTGGATAATTAATAAGCCGGGGTGCCCTTCGTGTGGGGGCACCCCGGCTTTGTGTTTGGGGGGAGGAACGGTTAGAGGAGCTTCACGGTCGGGGCGAGGGCGTTGGCAAAGATGTCATCTGGCCAGCATACCGCTGCGACATTAGGGTCATTTGCCGCAACTATTTCGGCAAGAATGGAGTCGTAGGAGATTGTCCCCAACGATTGGAGGTCGACTATCTCGCGTGCGGCATCATCTGAACACAAGTTAAGACGATATGCAGCTTTTAATAAATGGTCTTGTCCCGCATCAAAGGCCCAACGATAAATTACTAGTTTTACATAGTGGTTTTCGTCGAGCTTGATGTCGCGAATACGGCCGCACTCGATATCTCCCGCGTTTCCATACGGTTCATTTTTCATGGCAAGATATCCAAGCTCTTTATCTGGAAAGGCAGTCGAGTACAGCCCTATCGCATCTCCGTCTACTTCTGCTGTCACCCTACCATCCCAGTACTCGGGCAGGTCGACACTGAAGGTTTGGGCCTCGATGTGGCGTGCGGCGACTTTGCGCTGTTCCTCGACCTGGCGCGCCGCTTCCTCTTCGGCGGCTTTCTTGGCCGCGACGGCGGTGTCGCGGCGGTTCGTTGCGGCGTGTTGCAGCGCATCGACGTTGGGCGCGTCCTTGCCCTGGTATGCCATGGCGAGTGTCACGGCTTCGTTGATCTCGTCGTCGGTTACCTCGGCGGCGTCGATGGGCGTAAAGTCCAAAACCGAATCCTGCTCGGCGAGTTCTGCCAAGTCGATCTTCTCGCCCTTGGCAAAGACGTCGTCGATAGTAAGCTCGGCTTTTGTACAAGGCACCTGGTAGATGGCGCCATCGGCGGCGATGGGGGAGCCGGCCGCCTTGAGCGTGTACTTGCCCTGGATAAGCTTGATGCCCGAGCCGTCGGAAGCGACATATTCGACCTTGTCGACTTTCTTTCCGTCGACCGTCTTGCCCTTTACGCGCACCGGCACACGAGAAGCGCCGTTATCGGTGTCCCAACCTTCAGCCTTTACACTCACCACAAGTGCATGCTTGGAATGAGCCGACTCATACTGCTCCTGCTCCTGAACATGCTGCTGATACAGGTGATATGTCAGCCCACTGCCCCCGCCAACAACAAGTATCGTCGCGCAGACGATAGCGATCACGACGCCCTTCTTGGGCTTCTTGCTGGGGGCGGGCGAACCCACAGGTGCCGGCGCAACCGCGGACTCGGCTACGGGCATAGCCTGTGTCCCGTCAAGTGCAGCCCCGCATCCCACGCAAAACCGAGCCTCATCAGCAAGCTCAGCACCACAATAAGGACAAACCATATCAACCTCCAGCAAGCCTGGAACCATCCATCTAACTCAACTGTAAAGTGATATCCCCGACCCACGTTGCGCAACATTCAGCTTTAAGCGCTAGCAACCAAATGAGATAAAGAGCAAAGGGCCTAATACAGCAAAGTGCAATTCAGGCCCTCCCAACTTTGTATGCGCAGCATCACAACGTAGATGCGCCGGCCCCTTAGTAGCCGCAGGCCGGGCACAGGGTTACCTCCCAAATCTTTCCGCAGCGCAGGCCGGCGTTTGTCCGCAGCTCCGCAGGAGCAGGACAAATGCCGGCCATGCGCGAGGACGATTTGGGAGGTAACCCTGCGCCCGGCCGGACAGATCCCAAAGCCCGCCATGCTTCTTATGTGCAGCAAAGGCAATGCTGCTAAAATACAAAGCGCTCATGTAGTTTAAACGCACGACGATAAGGAGCACCAGTGGGTAACCACTTCCGTACCTCCGGTGCGGGCGATGAAGCCCCCAAGACGCAGCCGAGCGTCGCGGGCAGTCGTTTCGCTACTCCGGATTCAGAGGATCAGCTGTTTAGCCCGATCCCCGCACAGCCGGCAGATCAGGCACAGCCGGCGGCAGATCCCTTTGCCTACAACCCCAACAACGATGTTGCGCTTTCCGGCACGGCTGGCTTTGAGCCCGTTCAGACGGTGACCGCCCGCGTGGCTCAGCCTCAGATGAGCGCCGCCACGCCGCAGCCTACCATGGCCGGCATCCCCGACCCCATGGTCCCTGCGGCTCCCGCGCCGCAGCCCGCGCAGTCCGGTCTTTTTGCCGGCATTCCCGACCCCACGCAGCCTGCGGCTCCCGTGGTCGAGCGCGATCAGGCCGCCGAGGTCGCAAGCCTTGACAACGCGCTCAACAACCCCGACTTCACGTCGGTGTTTGCGCCCATCGACCCGCAGGCCAGCCGCAAAAAGATGGCCAAGCAGGCCGGTGTCGAGCCCGTCATCCTTATGGAGCACGTCACCAAGATCTATCCGGCGCAGCCCAACAAGCCCGCACTCGACGACATCAACATCGAGATCTATCCGGGCGAGTTTGTCTTTTTGGTCGGTCACTCCGGCTCGGGTAAGACCACGCTGCTGTCGACGCTCAACCGCGACGTCAAGCCCACGAGCGGTCGCATTTTGGTCGCTGGCCAGGATCTCATGAAGATCAAGAACCGCAAGGTTCCGTTCCTGCGTCGTCAGATCGGTGCCGTGTTCCAGGACTTTAAGCTCCTGCCGCAAAAGACCGCCTACGAAAACGTGGCGTTTGCCCTGCAGTGCATCGGCAAGCCCAAGGGCGTCATTCGCAG
>CAJMSG010000078.1:0-8139 GCA_905216105.1 uncultured bacterium
CGCTCGCTGCGAAAACAGTTCAATCGCATGCTCGCCACGTTGCTGGTGGCCCTTGCTGCTGCCGGAGCCGTAACGTATGCCTGGTACATCTACAACGCCAACCGTCATATCACCGACGTCAAGATGGCCGCGGGCACGGGCGTGACCTTCCTCATCTCCAACGAATACGACGGCGAGTACAAGACCAACGCCGGTCTGAGCTTTGCGGGCTTGCTCGATCCCGTCTCGACCGACAACGTGCTCAACGGCTTTCAAAAGGTAACAGGCTTTACCGGCGGAACCACGCAGGACTCCCTGTTCGCCAGCATGTTTGGCGCGGCCGGGCATTCCGACTACTACAAGACCTCCCTGTATCTGGCCACCAACTCGGCCGCAACCGACGTGTACCTGTCGGGCATCGACTTTACCGAGCAGGATCCGGCAAACCCCATCTCCACCGCCCTGCGCGTGGGACTGGTCGCCTATGCTCCGGGGCAGGGCGATACCGTTACGGGTCAGTACGTCTTTGAGGTCTCGGGTGAGCATAATCCCCAGGCGCGCTACAACACGCTCGACGGCAAGGATACCGGCGAGAACGAGCAGAACCACCTGGTGCTCGACAGCAGCCGCTCCGATGGTGCCACGGTCCATTTTGACCAGCTGACCAGCGCAAACTTCTGTGACTACAACGAAGACACCGGCATCGTGAGTCTCAAGGAGGCCACGACCAAGATCTGCAGCTTGCCCGCCGCTGCCAAAGGCGCCGATCGTAGCACGCCCGTGCGTGTGGATGTATACGTGTGGCTGGAAGGCTGCGATCCCGACTGCACCAACAACCTGGCTGCCACCAGCCTGCAATCGCTGGCGCTGCGTTTTGCCGGTAAGCGTTCGTAAGGGGGCTGGGTATGAGTGCATCGAACATCAAAGACATCCTAAGCTCGCGCCGTCGCATGGTTGCCGCGGCCGCATGGATGCTGGTGCTGGCGGCCGCCCTGAGTGCCGCCACCTACGCCTGGTTTAGCAACTCGCGCTACACCAACGTGACGCCCGTGGCGCACACGGTAAGCGACGAGGACTCCGACCTGCAGATTGGCCTTTCGTCCAACGGGCCCTGGGACACAACGGCCGCACTTGCCGCTGCTGACAAGACGCTCTATCCCATCTCGACGGCAGATCTTTCCCGCTTTTGGCGCGGCACGTTCCAAAACGCCGCGGGCATCACGACCGACTACGCCGACTGCACCGCGCAGCTGGACGACTACGCTCTCTCGGGCACGCTGTACCTCAAGGGCAGCGATAGCGCGCTCAACGTGTATCTATATCAGGGCCAGATGAGCGTGACGAGCGACCCGCAGCTGCTGGCCGCGCTGCGCCTGGGTCTGGTCATCACGACCCAGTCGGGCACGCAAACGCATATCTTTACCTGCGACGACCTAGGCAATACCGCGGGTGCCGCCAGTAGGCGCACCACGGCGCAAGACGGCGTGGTTGTGGCTGGCGGCGCTTCGGGCTGGAGCTACACCGCCGACCCCGCGCGCGCCATAAGTGCTTGCAGCATGGACGGCGCCGGCGACACGCCCACGGCTCGCGCAGGCGCCACGCCCATCTGCGCGCTGGCCGCCAACGAGGTGGCAAGCGTTCGCTACGTTGTGTACATGGAAGGCTGCGACGTCAATTGCATCGACGAGGCCCAGGCCCGCGACGTGGTGCTGCAGCTGGCCTTTGCCGCGGCCAAGGCATAAGGGGGCGAGCGACATGAAAGATCAGAAGCACATGCCAGCAGATAACCGCAAGGCCAAAACCCAGAGTGAGAGCCCCGCGGCCCCCTCCAGCACAGCCGCCGAGCGCTCGCGTCTCGAGGGCGCCGCCGCCCGCCGTCACGCCCGTCGCGCGCGTGCCTACATCGCGCTCGTCATGGTGGCGCTTGCCGCCACTTTGGGCGCTGCGACCTACGCATGGTTCACGAACAACATGAAGGTCAACACCAACTCGGTGAGCGTGCACAGCGACACGTCCAAGTTGGTACTGGAGCTGGGCGACGCCGATCGCGGCAGCTGGTCGCAGCAGGGCGATGCATCCCTGGCCTCCACCGCGAGCGGCGCCGTGACGCTCTACCCGGTCTCGACCTTTGACCTCAACGGCTTTGCTGCCTGCGCACAAAACAACTCAGCCGGCGATGCCACGGTGTTCGAGCAGGCAAAAGACAACGGTTCCGCGTTCTATCACGGCTGGATTGACCTGCGCCCCACCATTACCGGAACGGGCGCCAGCAAAGTAGCGGGCAAGGTCAACCTGTATCTGGCTGAATCGCTGGTCCCGCAGGGCGCCGACGCCGAGCTGCTGCGCGCGGCCCGCGTGGGCATCAAGATCTCGAGCGGCGGCCAGGTGCTCGCCACCAACATCTTTGAACTCGACAGTTCCGACAGCGGCCATCGCGGCGAGCATCCCACGACCGCCCCGGCTGGCCTTGCTGGCTACGCCGATGGCATGCTGCTGGGCTGGCAAAACGGCCAACTTGCCTGCGGCGCAGACGTGAAGCAGGACCCTGCCGCCTTTACGCTGGACACGGGCGAGACGGCCGAGCGCCCGCAAAACTCGCTCGCCACGCTGGCGCTGGGCCAGACCTATCGCCTGGACATCTATTACTACATCGAGGGCACCGACTCCGATAGCGCCGACTACCTGCATCAAGACCCGGGCACCTTGCACCTGGCCCTCTTTGCGACCTTGGACGGTGAGTAGTCATGACGCGTAAGCAACCCGCCGCCAACTGCACGCCCGCCACCGGCAAGCCCAACGCCGCCGCCCCCGCCGACACCGACCTGCGCCGCAAGCTCACCACCACCGTGGTGCTGGTGCTGTTTGCGCTGGTGGCGATAGCCATGGCAACGTTCGCCTGGTTCTCCATCGCCGATAGCGCCAAGACCCGCATGCTTATGATCGACGCCAACGCCGACGGTTCGCTGCGCTTTGACCTGGACGAGCACGCCACGTTCGACGAATACGTGCACAGCCTGGGCTTCGACCAGATCTCGGCACGCATCGCCAGCGAAAAGGGCGTGGACATCGATGCCTCCAGGCTCAAGCCCGTCACCACGAGCGACTACCAGACCTTCACCTTCGAAGACGGCTCTACCGCCGACCCCGCCACCGGCGCCTACCTGGAGTTCACGCTGCACTTTATGAGCAGCACGGACTTGCGCGTTCGCCTGACCGGGCAGGACGGCGACGGCGGCGTGTCCGGCACGCGGTTTAGCTCCGACACGCAGGGCATGGCCAGCGCCATGCGCATGAGCTTTACCGCCGACGGCCACACTTGGGTTTACAACCCCAACGGGGGCGGGGGCTCGTCCGGCGCGGCCACGGTCTTTGGGCTCGACTCGGGTACGGCCACCGCGGCCAGCGACATGTTCGACCTGATAAAAGATACGGATAAGCCGGTAACCGTTCGCATATGGCTCGAGGGAACGGACTCAAATTGCACTAATATGCTAAAGGGAGCTAACTATTCGGTTTCGATGCGCTTCGAGGGCATCGAGGAACAGTAGATATGCACGGCGGCCGCCCGGCCGCGCACGACCTAGACAGACACGGTAGTAAGGGACATCATGCAATCTGTTAAAAAAGTCGCATCCATCGCGCTGAGCGTCGTCATGTGGATCATCATCCTGGTGGCGGCCCTGTATGCGTTTACCACGCTCGCCACGCGCGAGGACGGCAGCGTCTCCGACATCGCCGGCTTTACCCCGCTCGCCGTGCAGTCCGACTCCATGTCGCCCACGTTTAACAAGGGCGACCTCATCATCATCCAAAAGTGCGACACCTCCAAGCTCGAGGTGGGCGACATCGTGACGTTCCACACCATCATCGACAACGAGTACGCGCTCAACACGCACCGCATCGCCGCGATCGACGAGGTCAACGGCATGCGCAGCTTTACCACCAAGGGCGACAACAATGACGTGGCCGATACGCACATCATCAGTGACGGCGACATCGTGGGCAAGTACCTGTTCGCGTTGCCGCAGATGGGCAAGGTCATGGACTTCCTGTCCAGCTCCATGGGTTTCCTCATTGTGATCGTGCTGCCCATGCTGCTGTTCTTTATCTACCAGGTGTACCACCTTATCGTGGTGGGCATGAACCTCAAGCGCGCTATGGCCGAGGAGGACCGCCTTGCCGCCGCGGCTGCCATCGTGGATGCCGAGGGCAAGGGCGACACCACCGTCACCGCCGATAACGCTGCCGAGCAGCTTGCCCAGGCCGAGGCCAAGCTCGAGGAAGCCCGTCGTCTGAAGGCCGAGGCCGAGGCGGCGATGAACGCGACCAAGCAGGAGGGTACCGACGGTGAGTGAGTTTCTGGGATTTGCCTGGGAGCTGTTGGCAAAGGTCGTCTACAACGTCGTTGCCGTCGTGAGCTCTATTCTTAACCTGCTGGTGTTTGGCTGGGTTGAATACTTCAGCATCTTTATGACCTACTTCACCACGTTTGACCTGGTGGGCAAGATCGGCGCGGTCATTCTGTTTGCCATGCTCATCGCGGTCCCCGTGCTGATCGTGGCCATCCTGGTGCACCGCTATCGCATCAACCGCCGCCTGCATCGCGACGATACGTCCAACAAGGCGCTCTACCGCGAGATCGGCCGCCTCAACAAGCAGGTGCTCGACCTCATGGACGAGAAAAACAAGCTGCTGGCGCTCAAGGTCAATGCCATGGGCGGCACCAAGCAGATTCCGTACGTGGGTGCCTCGGCTCTTGCCGACGATCACCTGCCCACGGTGGGCAACGTGGTGGGCGCCGCTGCGGGCGCCGGTGCGCCTGCGGGCGAGGGCGCCACGGCTGCCGTGGTGTCGGGCAACGCGTCGCTTGCGCTCGATGGCGCGGGCGTCAAGGACGCCGCGGCCGCCATGGCCAAGGCCACCGTCGAGGCCAAGACCCTTGCCGAGGAAAAGGAAATCGCCCAGGCCAACCGCTTCCCCAAGTTGTCCCTTGTGGACCTTAAGTACCGCGACTGGGAATCGCCGGTCTACGACGATGGCATCTCGCTGGAGGACTTTGTCGACAGCTTCCGCGCGTTTGCGTGCAGCCAGATGAAGCTCTACTACACGCCCGAGATCATCCGCCGTTTTGTGGCCGGCATGGCCGCCTCCAAGCTGCTGATCCTGGAGGGCATCTCGGGTACCGGTAAGACGTCGCTGCCCTACAGCTTTAGCCGCTATCTGGACAACCCTGCGACCATCGTGTCGGTGCAGCCGAGTTTTCGCGACCGCACCGAGGTGCTGGGCTACTTTAACGAGTTCTCCAAGCGCTTTAACGAGACCGAGTTCCTCCGCGCCGTGTACGAGGCCGGCCTTCGCCAGGACCCGTCCATGATCGTGCTCGACGAGATGAACCTCGCCCGCGTGGAGTACTACTTTGCCGAGATCCTGTCGGTGCTCGAGATGCCCAGCCACGACGAGTGGGTGCTCGACCTGGTGCCCACCCAGTGGGCCGCCGACCCCAAGGGGCTGCACGACGGCAAACTCACCATCCCCGACAGCCTGTGGTTTATCGGCACGGCAAACAACGACGACTCCACCTTTACCATCACGGACAAGGTGTACGACCGCGCGATCCCCATCGAGCTCAACGAGCGCGCCGACGCGTTTGAGTGCGAGCCGCACGAGCGCGTGCACGTGACGGCCGAGCATTTGCAGTATCTGTTCCAGAAGGCCAAGGTCGAGTATGTGATCGACGACGAGCTGCTCGAGAAGATGCACAAGCTGGACCAGTACTTGCAGACCCGCTTTAAGCTGGCCTTTGGTAACCGTATCATCAAGCAGATGTACGACTTTATCCCCGTGTACGTGGCGTGCGGCGGCACCGAGCTGGGCGGTATGGACTACATCATCGCCCGCAAGGTACTCAAGAAGTTTGAGTCCATGAACGTGAGCTTTGTGCGCGACGAGATGAAGGGCCTGATCGAGTACATCGAGAAGACCTTTGGCGAGGGCGGCCTGCCCGATTCCGTCATGTACCTGCAGCGGATCCAGAACTTCTACTGATGCCGTAAGCGCGGGGCGTGGGGCGTCACACAAGGCAATCAGTAGCGTTTGCCCCGTGTGACGTCGCCACGCCCCTTCCCGATCGATCCAACCTATGGAGTAACCCATGTCCGAGACCATTCAGGACCTCTATACCAGCTTCTCCGAGCAGATGGAGCCCATCCAGGAGGACAGCCGCTACTTCCGCTATCTGTTTGAGATGGCGCAGGCCTCGGGCACCACGATCGAGCAGCAGCGCGAGGAGCTCGTCAAGGTGGTGGACGAGGAATGGATCAGCATGATCGAGGACTCGCTCGATGCCATCAACACCATTATCGAAAAGCCGCGCCGCTTCATCACCACCGAGCAAGAGGTGGTGCCGGTTTCGCTCGCCAAAAAGATCAGCGCCGACAGCGTCCGTCATCTGAGCCAGAACACGCAGTTCCTGGCGCCGAGCGACGATGGTAGCGTCCACCCCACGCGCATCCTCAACGTCAATACCGTCGAGACCTACGACCTGTACGAGAACCGCTTTATCTACCACCTGATTCAGCGCCTGCTGACGTTTGTGGACAAGCGCACCGACGTGATCTTTTGGTCGACGGGCAACGAGATCCGCAACCGCTTTAAGATGCACAGCAAGATCGACGACGCGTACGAAGAGATCGAGTACAACGTCGAGATGACGGTCAAGAACCGCCAGAGCTTTGCCGAGAACGACGCCGACAACATGGACGTCTTTATGCGCATCGACCGCGTACGCCGTCTGGTCATGGCGCTGCGCGGCGCGTCGTTCTGCCAGATCATGAACGGGTGCAGTGCGGTCCGCAGCCCCATTCAGCGCACTAACCTCATCATGAAGGACCCCAACTACCGCAAGTGCTACCAGTTGTGGCAGTTTATGGAGCGCTACGACAAGGTGGGCTACAACATCGACGTGCGGCAGCAGTCGCTGGCATTCGACGACGAGTACATGGTGCAGATGTACACCAACCTCATCAACAACTACACCGTCTTTAAGAGCCTGACCGACGACGAGCGCAACCTGCAGGAACTCGAGAGCGTGCATCCCGAGCCGGTGGCGCCCAAGTTTATTAAGGAGATTAAAGAGGTGCAGGTCGATAGCCCCGACCTGCCCGACGTCGAGGTCCGGCGCGTGTTTGTGGAGGAGGTCACGCAGGCCCAGCTCGATGCCGAGCAGGCGCTGGCCGAGGCCCGCGAGCAGATCGAGGAGCTGCAGGGGCAGGTCAAGTCTTGGAAGGTTCAGGCCCATGCGCTGACCGACGAGCGCGACGACCTGGCCGACGAGCTGGACGAGGCAAAGACGCGCGAACTGGCGTTGACGCAGCGCGCTCAGATGGCCGAGGCTGATGCTGAGGAGCTGCGGGGTTCGCTGGGGGATGTCGAGGCGGGCAAGAAAGCTGCCGAGGCCGACGCTGTCGAGGCGCGCGAGACCGCGGCGGCGCAGCTGGCGCAGATGCGTGCCGAGGCCGATGCCGAGGTGGTTGCCGCCCGTGCCGACGCGGACGCCAAGGTTGCTGCCGCCGAGCAGGCCGCTGCCGCTCAGGTCGCGCAGGTTAAGAGCGATGCTACTGCGGCCCTGGCCGCCAAGACGGCTGCCGACGCTGCCGAGCTGCAGGCCACCAAGGACGCTGCTGCGGCCGAGCTTGCCGGTGTGCGCGAGGCGTCTGCTAAGGAGGTGGCAGAGCTGCATGCCAAGTTGGATGCCGCCGAGCTGCAGATCGAGGAAGTGCAGCTGACGGCCGAGCGTGATGCCCACGCCGCGCAGGAGGCTGCCGATGCCGCCGCTGCCGAGGCGGAGCAGAAGCTCGCCGATACCGTTGTCGCGGCCGAGGAGAAGATTTCCGCTGCTCAGCAGGCAGCCGATGCTGCGATTGATGCCGCCCGTGCGGCCGCCGACTCTGCTGTGGAGCAGGCTGCGGTGGATGCCAGCGAGAAGGTCGCCGCTGCTGCCGCCGAGCGCGACGCCGCCACGCGTGCCGCCGAGGAGGCCCGTGCCGACGCCGATGCGCGTATCGCTGCGGCCGAGCTTGAGGCGGGGGAGCGCATCGAGCAGGAGGTCGCCGCCGTCCGCGCCGCTTGCGAGCGCGAGGTCGAAGCCGCTCGCGCGGAGAT
>CAJMSG010000079.1:0-8002 GCA_905216105.1 uncultured bacterium
GCCGGTCACCGTCTGCTGGGTCGACGGCCGTTGTTTTACGATCGACGAAATTATCTCGACCACCGGGTTTGGCCTGATGGTCCACGGCATCCGTACGGCAACATATAAGGTGCGTTTTGGCGGGCACGCGACCGAGTTGTATCTGGAGGACCAGACGCGCGAGCGGGCGGACGGCTCGCAGACGCACGTGATGCGTTGGTGGGTCTGGGCCTTTGATCGTACGCTTGAGGGCGAGCGCCGTAGGTAAGGACGTACAGCATTCGGGTACAATGACAGGAATCTTGTCACTTACGGCGCTGTCGTGCGCTTTTTGAAAGGACGAAGTATGAACGATATCCAGGGCTATCAGAACGGCCCCATCGAGACCGGCGCAAGTCGCGCCAAGGAGATGTCGCCGCGCGCGTACAATCTCGCCATGTCTGCCCTGATCTTCTTGGGCTTTTGCGCCATGGGCGCCGGCGCCTACTTTACGAGCACCATGTCGTTTGCGCGCATGATGATGAGCGGTGCCGCCTTGCCGCTGGTCTTTGGCTCGTTTATTTTGACCATCGTCGGCATGGTCATGATGTCGGCCGCCGCCAGCAAGCAGTCCGTGGGCCTGTCCCTTGTGGGCTACGTGATTTTTGCGAGTACCTTTGGCCTGACCGCGTCGTTTGGCCTTGCCAACTACGACCTGCCCACCATCAACACTGCCTTTATCGCCACGGCCGCCATCACCTTTGTCTTTGGTGCCTTGGGCGTGACGTTCCCCAAGTTTTTCCAGCGCGTATATGGCATCGGTTTTGGCATTCTGCTCGCCACGATTCTGGTTGAGATCGTGCTGATGTTCATGGGCGTCTCGCAGACCATCACCGACCTAATCGTGATCGTGGTGTTCGCCGGCTTTATTGGCTACGACACCTATGTTGCCACGACGGTGCCGCCCACGCTGCCCAACGCCGTGCTCATGGCGTCCAACCTGTTCGTGGACATCATCAACGTGTTCCTGCGCATCCTGAGCATCCTTGGTCGTCGCGATTAAAGCGCGGCATTGCGACGCTTCCTGCCGGACACGGTAAAACGATACGAAAGGCGGTCCTTCGGGGCCGTCTTTTTTGTGCGCGGCGGGGTATGATGGATGGGAAAAAGCCGATAGCGGCAGCGACAGGAAAGGTGGCCACGTATGGCAGATGTCGACAACAGGAACCGTAACCGCAGGTCTAACCGAGCGGGTCAGCCCAATCCCAAGCGCGAGGCGCGTGCCAAGGCCGCCGAGCGCCATGTGGTGGCTGTGTCCGAGGCCTGCGCCAAGGACATCGAGCGTTCGCTTGCCGGCGTTCGCGAGTTCGATGGTATGCCTGCCGGTTTTGTCGCGGCGATGAAGGCCAAGGCCCAGAAGGCAGCGGCTGCTGAGGAGCAGGCTGCCGAGGACGTCGAGGCTGCTGAGGCTGCCGAGGTTGAGGCCGCTGAGGTGGAGACTGCGGTCGAGCCCGAGGTGGCACTCGAGCCCAACGAGTCGGCCGACGAAGCCGAGTCCGCGCCCGCGGAGGAGGCTGCTCCGGTCCTGCCCGAGGTCACTGTGCTTGATGCCTCCGCCACGCAGGCAATCCTCGATAACGGCCGCGGCTATGCGCAGTTCTGCGATATGGCCGTGCTTGCCTTTGCCTCGTTTACCAATCCGGGCGGCGGCTATATCCAGGGCTACCTGGGCCAGGAGGCCACGCTCTGCGCCGATTCGTACCTGTACAACGTGCTCGACAAGCAGCGTAAGTGGTACGGCGAGAACCGTCGCCGCAACATCAACTGCGAGCTTTACCGCAATCGTGCGCTGGTGGTGCCCGCCGTGCGCTTCGACCGCAACCACGTGCATGCGTATGCCGACGTGATCATGGCCGCCGCGCCCAATGCCAAGCGCGCTCGCCAGGAGTATCGCGTGGGTGACGATGCCCTGCTGGACGCCCTGCGCGATCGCATCCGCTTTGTCCTTGCCATCTGCGATGAGCTGGGTCGCGAGAAGCTCGTACTGGGTGCATGGGGCTGCGACAACAACGGCTTTGATGCCGAGGCCGTGGCCGAGCTCTTCCGTAAGGAGCTCGCGTCGGGCGACTTCAAGGTCAAGCAGGTCTTCTTTGCCGTGCCCTCTACGCGCTGGGACCAGGACTTTGCCAAGTTTGAGCACGTGTTGGCAAATTTCCCCGAGCGCAACGAGGAGTCCTATGCCCAGGTTGCCGCCCGTGCCGCGGCCGCCCGTGCCGCCGAGCAGGCTCAGGCCGCTGCCGAGGACGATGAGGACGATGACGATTGGCGCAAATACCTGTAAACGGTGCGCGTGGTGCGACGTGCCAAGCCGACGGGGGCTGCTCCCGTCGGCTTTTTATTGAGTGGGGAGCTTACGATGAAAAACGTTCTGTGCTTTGGTGACAGCAACACCTATGGCTATGATCCGGCTGGTATGCGCGATGGCACCGCGGTGCGCTATGCGCAGGATGTGCGCTGGTGCGGCGTGGCACAGCGTGACCTGGGCGAGGGCTGGCATGTGATTGAGGAGGGGCTCAACGGCCGCACGACGGTGCGCGACGATATGTGCCATCTGGACACCAATCTCAACGGCATTCGCGCGTTGCCGATGCTGCTCGAGGCCCATAAGCCGCTGGACGCCATTGTGATCATGCTGGGCACCAACGACTGTAAGACGGTCTTTAACGTGACAGCTTCCGATATCGCCCGTGGCGCCATGGCGCTGATTCGCGCCGTCCGCGCGTTTCCGTGGACCGACGCTGCACCTTGTCCGCGGATTCTGCTGATGGCTCCCATCAAGATTAAGCCGCAGATCGCCGATGTGTATATGACCGACTTTGACGAGCATTCCGTCGAGGCCTCGGAGCATTTTGCCGAGTACTACGCGCACGTGGCTGAGCAGTTTGGCTGCGACTTTTTGAATGCCGCCGATTTTGCCGAGCCGGGCGATATCGACTACCTGCATATGATGCCCGAAAGCCACGAGAGCCTGGGGCACGCCGTGGCAGCCAAACTCCAAGAGATGCTTGGTGAGTAGCGCGACCCCAAACCACCACAAAGGGGCCCTTGCGGTGGCTTGTTTCGTTTGTTTGTCTTGATCTGTAACAGTTTTAAGGTCGAAAACGGGCTAGATGTTACAGATTGAGATTATTTAGGTCGATATCGGTCGTTTGTCTCGATCTGTAACATCTAGGGTCGATTTTGCCGAGTTACTGTTACAGATCGAGACGTTTGTGGTAGCCACCGCAAAGGTGCCTGTCCCCTTTGTGGTGGCTTTGGGCTGCAAATCTTAATATTGCCACATGTGGTTGACGGGGCCGGAACCTTTGCCCATGTCAAAGCCGGCAGCGAGAGCGCCCGTTAGGTAGGCCTTGCCGGCGTTGACGGCATCGGCAAGATCCATGCCTTGGGCCAGCGCGCAGGCGATGGCGGACGAAAGCGTGCAGCCGGTACCGTGCGTATTACTAGTCTCGATACGCTTGTGGCGGAACCACGTGGTGAGCGGGTCGCCCAGGTGGTTGCCCTCGTCGTCGAGGGGCGCAGGCTCGGCCAGTACGTCGTTGGCCTCGTTGACAAAATGCCCGCCCTTAACCAAGGCCGCGCAGCCAAAGCGGCGGGTGAGAAGCATGGCGGCATTTTGCTGCGTGCGTTCGGAATCGACCTCGTAGTCGAGCAGCGCCATAGCCTCGGGAATGTTAGGCGTGATGACCGTCGCTAACGGGAACAGGCGGCGGGTGAGTGCTTCGGAGGCATCCTCGGCAATCAAGCGCGCGCCCGAGGTGGCAACCATGACGGGGTCGACGACCACGTTCGTTGCGTCCCAGGCGCTCAAGCGGTCGGCGATGACTTCGATAATCTCGACAGACGAAACCATGCCGATTTTGACGGCGCTGGGGCGGATGTCGTCAAAAACGGCATCGATCTGCGCGGCGACAATATCGGGGGAGATGTTCTGCACGGCGGTAACGCCTAGGGTGTTCTGTGCGGTGATGGCGGTAATGGCCGTCTCGGCGTACAGACGATGTGCTGTGATGGTCTTGATGTCGGCCTGAATGCCGGCGCCACCGCTGGAGTCAGATCCCGCGATGGATAGAACGGCAGGAACCCTACTACGATCCATGTTCGCTCCCTTGTTCGGTCGGATTCAAATGGGTCTTTTATCCGCATTATAAAGATGCCCGGGCCGACTCTATGTCGAACCCGGGCGTGCGATGCAATCTTTACGCAAATGTAAGTAAATGTTCACACGTCAACAATTGACGGGAGCCAACTCGCTGCTAAAACACGCAGCGAGGAGCCTAGTCCTCCATGCCAAGGTCGATCGTCGTGCCCTCGAACACCTTGTTGACGGTACGGACGGCGCACATCTTGCCGCACATAGTGCAGGTGCCCTCGGTGGCGGCAGGGGACTCCTCGTAGCGCTTCTTACCGGTGACCGGGTCGAGAGCGCACTTCCACATGGCGTCCCAGTCGAGCTCGCGGCGCGCCTGGCCCATCTTGTCGTCCAGGTCGCGGGCGTGCGGCACCTTCTTAGCAATGTCGGCGGCGTGCGCGGCAATCTTGGTGGCCATGAGACCGTCGAGCACGTCCTGGGCGTTGGGCAGGCACAGGTGCTCGGCGGGCGTCACGTAGCACAGGAAGTCGGCGCCGGAGCTCGCGGAGATGGCACCACCGATGGCGGCGGTGATGTGGTCGTAGCCCACACCGATATCGGTCACCAGCGGCCCGAGCACATAGAACGGGGCGTTGTGGCACAGGCGCTTCTGCAGCTTCATATTGGCGGCGATCTCGTCGAGCGCCATGTGGCCCGGACCCTCGACCATGACCTGGACGCCGGCGGCCCATGCGCGCTTGCACAGCTTGCCCAGCTCGATCATCTCGGCGGTCTCGGTGGCATCGTTGGAGTCGTAGAGGCAACCCGGGCGGCAGGAGTCGCCGAGCGAGATCGTCACGTCGTATTCGTGGCAGATCTCGAGCACCTCGTCGTAGAACTCATAGAAGGGGTTCTCGTTGCCGGTGACTTCCATCCAGCCAAACAGCAGCGAGCCGCCGCGGCTGACGATGTTCATCAGGCGGCCGGTCTCCTTAAAGGTCTTGATGACCGACTTGTTGATGCCGCAGTGGATGGTCATAAAGTCCACGCCGTCCTCGGCATGCGCGCGCACGACCTCGAGCAGATCGTCCTTGGTCAGCTTGACCAGCGGCTTTTCC
Organism: uncultured bacterium; assembly: GCA_905216105.1. Lineage (GTDB taxonomy): Bacteria > Actinomycetota > Coriobacteriia > Coriobacteriales > Coriobacteriaceae > Collinsella. The sequence continues at coordinate 5,209 of CAJMSG010000079.1, forward strand.
ATGTAGCCGATGGCATCGTACATGGGGACGGTGCCCACCATGAGCGGCGTCTCGTCGATGAGCTGCTGGCGGAACTGGCGCGTCTTGCCCGAGTTGGAGAGGTCCATGATGGCGTCGGCGCCATAGTCCTCGGCGATCTTGACCTTCTTCCACTCCTCGGCGGCATCGGCCTTATCACCCGAGATGCCCAGGTTCACATTGACCTTGGTGGACAGGCCCTCGCCAACACCAAAGGCGCGCATGCCCTTTTTGATATGCACGATATTGGCGGGAATGGCGATGCGGCCGTCTGCCACGCGCTCGCGGATGTACTCGGGGTCGCGATGCTCACGCTCGGCAACTTCTTTCATCTGCGGTGTGATTTGTCCGGCACGGGCGAAGTCGATTTGCGTGACGAGCTTGGGCTCGGTTTGTGTGCTCATTGGCACGGCTCCCTTCGTTGGCATTACCCATATCAGGTTTGCGGGTCAGGGCGGGCGCGCCCAATCTCAGCCTGCCGTCTTGTCCTGCAAGCTCCCCGTTTATGTGGTGGGCTCAAGTATAGCCTGAATGGGTACGATTGGGCCAACGAGCGTGCCTGCGGGGAGGCGAACATGGAAGACAAGCATCTATATCGAGAGGCGCAGTGGGATGTATCTGCCGAGGAGAGCCGCGCTCACCATGGGTTGGTCGCGATTGGTTTTGCGGTGCTTGCCGTGCTGGTGATTGCCTTTTGTATCTGGACGTTTGGTGGTCGCGGCGGCGCCGCCTGGGAGTTTGAGGCCGACGAGGCCCTGCCGATGATGACGGTGAAGGTCGCGGGCGGCAATACCGTTGCCGCGCCGGGCGACTATTGGTATCCGCGCGATGAGTTTATGCAACTGCAGCTGAGCGGCGGGTCTATTCCTGGCGAGGAAATCGAACGCGTGACGTTTGATGCGGCGCTCAAAACACTCACGGTGAAGCTCAAAGATCAGGGGAACGTGCCCACGACGATGGATATCGCGCTGACGGAATGGCGCCTGGAGCCCCCGTCGGGCGTTGCGGTGTCCGAGGTTGAACACGTCAAGATTACCTATCAGGACGGCTCGACAAATGAAATTGCCAAAGCCGACGGCTTGGCGGAATAGACGCCGTGCCTAGGCAGCATCTTCAAAAGTAGCGGCGGGCCTACAAGGCCTGCTCGTTCAGGAAGACCAAGGTGTTTTTATTTGAAAGATTGGGGGCGTGGCGGTAGCCGACGTCGAACGCGGTGAGCCCGCTTGCATCCTCGAGCTTGTTTTCTGCCATCCAACGCACCATGGAGCCGCGTGCTTTTTTGCTGGCGGTCGAGCGCTGGATGGGCTTGCCGTTGCGGATGCCTTCGCCAAAGAGGCAGGTGACGACCGTGGCATCGGTGGTGAGGCGGGGCAGAACGGCTTTGGCGTATTCCGCGCTGGCGAGGTTGACGATCGTGGTGTTGGAGCCGGTCGGCGCAATGGCGCATGCAAGTTTGTCGCCCCAAAACGCATAGAGGTCACGGGCGTTGTCGACGGCGAGCTTCGCGCCCATTTCCAGCCGATACGGTTCAACGGCATGAAAGGGGCGTACGCATCCGTAGAGGCCCGAGAGAATCCACAGATGGTCTTGCAGCCATGCGAGCTGCGCGGAATCCATCACCTCGGGCGCCATGCTTTGGTATTGGATGCCGTGGTAGGACATGACGGCGGGGGAGATTCGACGCGCGATATCGGGATCGGCGAGGTCGGCATCGCTCAGGACGGGCATAATTTCGTGAAGCGTATCCAGGCACGTCGTAAGTAGCCTGTCGCTCACGTTCCAAAGTGCCTGAAGACCTGCCGCGCCATCCTCGCGTTCGATGCCCAGCAGTGCCTGATGGAGTCGGGCCGTTTGATGCGCAAAAGGCGGTATGCCTTGAACGCTAAAGGCGTCTTGGACAACCCGCATCTGTTTAGCGGGCGAAATGATGACCTGTAACATGGAATCTTCCTCCCGCTAAAAAGTTGCGGTGGAATACGGTCTGTTTGTGCCATTGAAAGGCCAAATCAATCCGTATTTCACCGCAAGTTACGAGGGTTGGTTAGGCGCGCTCGATGAAGGCCTTGTAGCCGCGATAGGCCTCGTAGATATCGGCCTTGTTGGCGACCTCCCACAGGGCGTGCATGGACAGGACGGCAACGCCGGAGTCGATGACGTTCATGCCGTACTCGGCCATGATGTAGGCGATGGTGCCGCCGCCGCCAGCGTTGACGCGACCGAGCTCGCAGGTCTGGAAGTCCACGCCGGCCTCGTCCATGATGTCGCGGATAAGCGCCACGTACTCGGCGTCGGCGTCGTTGGAGCCGCCTTTGCCGCGGCTGCCCGTGTATTTGTTAAAGCACAGGCCGCGACCCATGAAGGCGGCGTTCTTGGTCTCGAACTTGCCGGCGTAGCCCGGGTCGAAGCCGGCGGACACGTCGGAGGAGAGCATACGGCTGCGGGCGAGTGCGCGACGCAGGGCCAGCGGGCTGTCCTCGCCGGCGAGCGTCATAATCTCGGCGACGGTGTTCTCGAAGAAGCGGCTCGTCATGCCGGTGGCACCCACGGAACCGATCTCCTCCTTGTCGACGATAAGCGTGATACTCGTGCGCTCGACATCGGCGACGTTGATCTGGGCGAGCATGGACGGATAGGCGCAGACGCGGTCGTCGTGGCCATAGCCCAGAATCATGGAGCGGTCGAGGCCCATGTCACGGGCCGGGCCGGCGGGCACGACCTCGATCTCGGCGGAGAGGAAGTCCTCCTCCTCGACGTCGTACTGCTCCTTGAGGATGTC
>CAJMSG010000080.1:0-7945 GCA_905216105.1 uncultured bacterium
ATGAGCACGGGGTTGTTCTTGGTGCGGCGGGACAGGACCTGGATGGTACGACGGATCTCGTCGGTACGGCCGATGACCGGGTCGAGCTTACCAGCGCGGGCAAGGTCGCAGATATTGCGGCCGTACTGCTCCAGCGCCTCAAACTGGGTCTTGTCTTCGGCAGACGTCACGCGGTCATCGCCACGCAGCTCCTCGTAGACCTGCTCGATGCGCTCCTTGGTGACGCCGGCGTCGCGCAGTACGCGGCCCGCCTCGCCCTTGTCCTCGGCAAGTGCCATCAGCAGATGCTCAGTCACCACAAAGCTGTCGCCCATCTTGGTGGCCTTCTTCTCGGCCTTCTCGATGACGCGGACGAGCTCATTGGACAGGCCCATCTGCTGGCCCTCGCCCGAAACCTTGGGCGCGTGGTCGATGGCATCCTGTGTGGAGCGCGCAAGCTGGGCCGGGTCGGCGCCGATGCGCTCGATGATTACGGAGATATTGCGCTCACCGGCACCAAGCAGGGCGGACAGCAGGTGAACGGGCTCCACCGCGCCGGCCTGCGCGTCGGCAGCCGTGCTCATGGCGGTCTGCAGCGCCTCGCGCGACGTCATTGCTAGCTTATCGATTCTCATGGAATCACCTCTCTTGGGGTGGCCGCCCTACGGGGCGGCTTCACGTTGTTCGAGAAGTATTGTTGCCAGCTTTGTACGATCTTATACATAAATCTAAGTCTCTATATATAAGATTTTCTGAGTGATTGAAAGATAGGGAGCGGGCGCGCTCACCCGCTACGGCCTCGTCCCCTTACTATCTCAATCTGTAACATCTAGCGGCTGTTTATGGCTCCAGATGTTACAAATCAAGATGAAATGACCAGCGGCGCCCGTTTGTCTCAATCTGTAACATCTACTCGGCAAATTAGGGTCTAACTGTTACAAATCGAGACGAACGAAGACACCTGAATCGAAAATCTAAATCTGTAACACCAGGCCCACTTTTAGCGGCCAAGATGTTACAGATCGAGACAAACCGAGAACTACTACAAAGGGGACGGGTACCTTTGTGGTGGTCGCGGTCTCTACTCCTTCGCCGAACCCGTACTTCCCGATTCGACGGTCCAGGGCATCTCATCCTCGAACAGCCATGTACGGGCAGACCCACTATCGCGTGCAGTCTGCGGGTCGGGCAAGCAGGTTTGTTTATAGGCATCTTGGATACACTGGCCCATAAAATCGTTGAGCTCGGTCTGGTTGCCCTCCATGACATAGGCGGCATCGCCGTCCAAGATGTAGATACCCGGCCCCTCATTGCCCTCGTAGCCAGGATCGTACGAAACATCACATAACTTAGTGCCATTCGCGGTGTCCAACTCGATGGACGAGCGGCATCCGCCAACCATGTCGTTCGCTTTTGCCCGATAGGATGCATATCCATACCAGCGCTTAAAGGTTTTGCCCTTGAGCAGCTCGGACGCCCTGTCGATCAGACTAGAATCCGTGGTATAGCGCATAGCCCCAAGCTGAATAAGTGGATAATTACTAATGCCCAGCGCAGCCGGTTGCTCATCAAAATCAACGGTAATGGTCTCAGGCTTGTCGTCGCCGGTCAGAAGTTCGACAGATTGAGTCACAGGCTTGACCACCGGCTCCGTCACCGCAGCAGGTAGAAATGCCATACCGACAGCGCCCGCGCCAACCACAGCGATCGCAAGCGCCAAGACAATCAATCCAATACGGGCAGAACGGCTCACGGCAAAACACCCCACAATGCAAACCTTCGCTACCAGCACTAATGATACCGCCAGCTAACACTATTACCAAAAGAAGCCGCGCGCTCCCCACCACCACAAAGGGGACAGGCACCTTTGTGGTGGTTTTCGACGCTAACGGTCGACCATCTCACGCCATGAGATTAAACTTGAATTGTTCTCTGAACATATCCATTTCTGCCTATCCTCAACGGCCCTTTGTCTCGAGGAGCGCATATGAAGCCGTCTCATTCCACCGGTCGCAACGTCATCGCCATTCTCGCCATACCCATCGTGATGCTCTTCCTTATCGTCGTCACTCCCTTTTCTTTTGGTATCGCCTCGCCCTTCGATCTTTGCGGGATGATCGACGCCGGCTCGCGTGCCACCTCGCTCTCCTTTGTCTGCCGTGGCGTGTTCTACGAATATGCAATTCCCACCGGAAGTTGGCAGTCCAAGTTACCGTTGCTCGGCAAGGTCGACGGATGCTCCCCCTATTTCTGCCTTGAACCTCAGGCGCTAAACTATCTAATCGACGACCAGCCACTCGACTCCATCACCCTCGCCTACGACTACGCACCAAACACCGATGAGCGCCACATGAACCAAGTCCTCGACAAGATGCTTGGACAGTGCGGGCTCACCGAGGAGGCCGGCCGAACCATCTATAGCAACCAGAAATTAAAGCGAACAGAACTCCGCCGTGTCGGAAAAATCAAAGGGCGAAGCCGGGCCGCCTACTGGGATGCCTGGGCAACACGCGACAAGGGCGAATTCGGACACAGCACCTATATGGTCACTGTCTACACCAAAGACGGAATTAAGGACAATGTTAACGATTTCGCGTCATCCAAACTCGGCATCCCCAAAACAACCAAACCCGCCAACCCGGATGAAATTCTGTAGAGCCGCCCATTAACATGCCGCTCAGCGATCACAACAACATCGAGCTCGTCCCCACCACCACAAAGGTGCCTGTCCCCTTTGTGGTGGTTTTCGGCAAAAAGAAGCCGCCCCGATAACAGGGGCGGCATCAAGCAAGTCTATTTATTAGCGTCCCTCAAGACCCGACGAGAACGCAGAAATGTAGCCCGGGGCTTACCCTTTCCCGAACGCGACCCTCGCGAAGCGCGTGAGCGGGCGGGAAAGGGTAAGCCCCGGGCGGACAATTAAGTGCGTTACTCAGCAGCGGCCTTGAACTTGTTGTAGTTGATCAGGCAGCCGGCCTTGACGATGGCACGCTCCTCTGCCGTCATATCGGCAATATAGAGCTCAATCTGCTCAACCGCACCGTCGGCACGCACCACGTAGGCAACAATGTTCTTGAGGTCGCCATCGAGCGCAGCGCGAATCCCCGGCACGAAGACATAGTCGCCCACCTCAAAGTTGGGCTCAGCCTCCATCTGGAAGGGCACCATGCCCCAGTTCATCACGTTGGAGCGATAGCGCTTGGTGGCGTACTCGTGAACGATATTGGCCAAGCCGCCAATCACGCGCTGGCAGCTCGCAGCCTGCTCGCGGGCAGAACCGTCACCGGGCTTCTTGGCATAGAGCATGGAGCCGTACTCGGTCGCCTTGGCATCGGCCGCGACACCCGCGCCGGCCAGTGCCTCAAACACACCGGCAAGCTCGGCATCGAGCGCCGCCAGGTCGCCCGCGGCCTCGCCGGCCACACGGCGCTTTTCCACCGCGTCGACCTCCTTGGAGCGGCCCACGTAGGCCGGGTCGCGGCGGCTGAGCGTAAACTCGGCCAGGCCCAGCGGGTTGGAGCGGAAGGAGCTCGTCTCGCCCGAGGGAATGAGCTCGTCGGTCGTGGTGACCGGGTCCATGATCTTGGAGCACACCTTGAGCAGGATATCGTCGCCGAGGGGCTCCATCGCGGGCCACGGCTTGATGTTGGGGCCTTCGACCAGCTCGTCGGCAGGCTCCGCCTTGCCAAAGCCCCAGTACACGCGCTTTTTGTACGGCGCGTCGTCAAAGGTGTACTCGCAGGCCTCGTCCCAAGTCTCCTCGGGCAGGTCGGTCGCCGGCGTCAGGACGCCGCCGTTGGCAGCCGTCGCCGCAATGGAGCGGGCGTCCATCAGGGCCACGGCGCTCAGCTGGCCATTGCCCGGCTTGGAACCCTCGCGGTTGGGGAAGTTGCGCGTGGTGTGGCGGATCGAAAGGCCATTGTTGGCGGGCGTGTCGCCGGCGCCGAAGCACGGGCCGCAGAACGCCGTGCGCACGATCGCGCCGGCCTCCATAAGGTCGTAGATGTAGCCGCGGCGTGTAAGCTCGAGTGCCACGGGCTGGCTCGTGGGATAAACCGACAGCGAGAACTCGCCGCAGCCGGTGTTGGCGCCCTTGAGCACGCGGGCAGCCTGGACCACGGAGTCGTAGTTGCCGCCCGAGCAGCCGGCGATAACGCCCTGCTGCACGTGCAGCTTTCCGTCGACGATCTTGTCGAGCAGGCTAAAGTGCGTCTTGCCCTCGCCGATCTTGGCGGCCTCGAGCTCCACCTCATGCAGGATGTCCTCGAGATTCTCGTTGAGTTCGTCGATCTCAAAGCCGTTGGAAGGATGGAACGGCAGCGCGATCATGGGCTTGATGCTCGACAGATTGACCTCGACGCAGCCGTCGTAGTAGGCGACATCGGCGGGCTTGAGCTCGCGGTAGTCGTCGCCGCGGCCGTGCATGGTCAAAAACGCGTGCGTGTCCTCGTCGGTGGCCCAGATGCTCGACAGGCAGGTGGTCTCGGTGGTCATGACATCGACGCCGTTGCGGTAGTCGGTCGTCATGCTCGCGATGCCGGGGCCCACAAACTCCATGACCTTGTTCTTAACGTAGCCCTTGGCAAAGACGGCGCGGATGATGGCGAGCGCCACGTCGTGCGGGCCGACGCCGGGGCGAGGGGCGCCCGTGAGGTAGATGGCGACGACGCCGGGATAGGCGACATCGTAGGTGTCACGCAGCAGCTGCTTTGCCAGCTCGCCGCCGCCCTCGCCCACGGCCATGGTGCCCAGAGCGCCGTAGCGGGTGTGCGAGTCGGAGCCCAAGATCATCTTGCCGCAGCCGGCGAAGTTCTCGCGCATAAAGGAATGGATGACCGCGATATGGGGCGGGACGAAGATGCCGCCGTACTTCTTGGCAGCCGAGAGGCCAAAGACATGGTCGTCCTCGTTGATGGTGCCGCCCACGGCGCACAGCGAGTTGTGGCAGTTGGTAAGCACGTAGGGCAGCGGGAACTGCTCCATACCCGAGGCGCGCGCCGTCTGGATGATGCCGACGAAGGTGATATCGTGGCTCGCCATGGCATCGAAACGAATCTTGAGCGCCTCGGGGTCGCCGGACGTGTTGTGTGCCTGGAGAATCGAATACGCAATGGTACCGCGCTTGGCATCCTCGGGCGTCTGCGTAATACCGCGCTCGGCAGCCTCGGCCGCAGGCACAACCTCGCTGCCGCCGCGCAGGTAGATGCCGTCCTCGTACAGCTTAACCATACTGTCTCCCACTCTGCCCGAAAACTCGGGCGCATAGCATACATTCGTTCAATATCGTGCCATAGAACGGTTGCGAGCGGGTTACGAATCTCGACGTTCACTTTATCTCGGTAAAGCACAGAGTGGTATTGGTGCAAGGAGTGTCCCAAAGTGCCGGCGCAAAGGGAACGTCCCTAAGTGCCGAATAAAAATGAGAGTGGATAATCTCCCGTTTCTAGCCCTCAAGCGGACCAAAAGTGGGAGATTATCCACTCTCGTGTTAGGACTTGCCGCGCAAGCCGCGTAACTACAAGTCGGTTCCTGCTCCCAGCAGCTTGCGCATGACTTGCTCGGGATTGACCGAGCCATCACGCGGGGCCAGGGCGGTGATCTTCTTCTGCATCTTGTACTCGTGCAGCTCTTCCTCGAGCTGGCGTACGCGGGCGCGGAGCTTCTCGTTCTCGCGCTCGCGCTCCTCGGCACGCTCCTTCATATCGAGGATGCGCACCACGCCGGCAAGGTTGATACCCTCGTCGGTCAGTTGGTTGATGAGTTCCAGACGCTCGATATCGGCACGCGAATACAGGCGCGTGTTGCCGCCCGAGCGCTGAGGATTCACCAGGCCCTTGGACTCGTAGACGCGCAGAGTCTGCGGATGCATGCCGGTCAGCTCGGCCGCCACGCTGATCATGTACAGCGGTTTGTTCCTATTGTCCTCGGCCATGCTACCTGACCCCTTTCCGTCTCGTTATCGTCCATCATAAGCCCGCGGGCGCGGGCGTGCGCCACGACCGCCCTAGAACGTCGCCTTGTAACGGTTGACCTTCTCGCGATAATCGCGCGTGTCGGCCTCGCGCAGCTTGGTCATGGCATCGCGCTCATCGTCGGACAGGTTCGAGGGAACCTGCACCTTGATCTCGACGAGCAGCGCACCCGTGCGGCCACGGTGCTTAACGTCGGGCGCCCCCATTTCCTTAAAGCGGAACTTCTTGCCCGTCTGGGTGCCAGCGGGCACCTTCAGACGAACCGTCGCGCCGCCGGGCGTGGGCACATCCACCGTGCAGCCGAGCGCCGCCTCGTAGACCGAGATCGGCACCTCCATGGTCACGTCGGCACCCTTGCGCTTAAACAGCGGATGCTCCTCCACATGCGTGGTCACGACCAGGTCGCCACGCTCGCCTCCGGCAACGCCGTACTCGCCACGGCGCTTGTAACGCAATTTGCCGCCGTCGACCGCGCCCGCGGGCACCGAGACCGTGATGGTCTGCTGCTCGCCCGTCGAGGGAATGCGGTAGGTGACCTTGTGCGTCACGCCGCGGAACGCGTCCTCAGCCGTCACATCGACGGTCAGCGACAGGTCGCCGCCCTTGCGCGCGCGGTTGCGGCCCGCGCCCGCACCGGCAGCACCCGCGGCCCCGGCAAAGCCCGAGCCCCAATCGCTGCCCCAGGCGCCGTTGCCGCTAAAGATGCTGTCGAAGATGTCACCCCAGCCGCTGGCGCCCGCGCCGGCACCGTAGCCGCCGCCATACGCGCCGCCCGCGCCCGGCATGCCGCCGAACATGAGCATCTGGTCGTACTCTTTGCGCTTCTTCTCGTCCGAAAGCGTCTCGTAGGCCTCGCTAATCTCCTTAAACTTGGCCTCGTCGCCGCCGGCATCGGGGTGATATTTTTGCGCGAGCTTGCGAAACGCGCTCTTGATCTCTTTGTCGGAGGCGCTCTTGGATACGCCCAGGATGTCATAGAAGGTTTTGCCTGCAGCCATCGTAGCTCCTCTCCTGTTACGTCCGCCGCCCGTGCGGACGACGGCTCATGCTTTCATATGGCACTAGGCCAGAAAGGGCCCCGGGTGTTGCCCCGGGGCCCTTCTCAATTACTCCTCGGTGCTCTCGGCCGTATCGGCCGCGGCATCCTCGGGCGCCGCTTCGGGCTCCGGTGCGGGGCGCTTCTCGCCACCGTAGGTCACCGTCACCATCGCGGAGCGCAGGATGCGGTCCGCCATGCGGTAGCCCTTCTGGTACACGTCGTTGACGGTCTCGTCGTACTGCGATGCGTCCTCGACACGCCCCACGGCCTGGTGCTCGAGCGGATCGAACGCCTCGCCCTTGGGGTCGATGGGCTCAACGCCCTCGTGCGCAAACACATCGAGCAGCTTGGCATGCACCGCGTCAACGCCATCGACGAACTGCTTAAAATCGTCGGAAAGCTCCTGGCTACGGGCATGGTCAATTGCACGCTCGATATCGTCAACCACCGGCAGCAGCGCAGTGACGAGCTTCTCGGTCGCGCGCTCGCGCTCGGCGATGCGCTCGTTGGCGGTGCGGCGACGGAAGTTCTCCCAGTCGGCCTGCAGACGGGCGGTGCGCTCGGTGGCGTCCTTTGCCTTGTCCTCGGCGGCCTTCTGAGCCTCTGCCGCAGCATCGAGCTCGCTGCGCACGTCGGCAAGCTCCTTTTGGGCCTGCTCGAACTTGAGCTTAAAGTCGTTGTCGGCGGCTTCCTCACCGGCGCGGATAGCAGCTTCCACCATCTCGTCCTCGGTCATCGTCGCCTCCTTGTTGGAATCCTCTACCTGGTTCTCGGCAGCCTCGACGGCCTCGGTCTCATTGACCTCGGTATCGTCGACGGCCTCTACGGGAATCTTCACGTCCTTCTCCTCAGAGTCAACGGGGGCGGCGCCAGCGGCAGCCGCCTCCGTGCGAGCTTTACGGGCGGACATGATTACTTGTCCTCGTCGTCCACAACCTCGTAGTCGGCGTCGACA
>CAJMSG010000081.1:0-7852 GCA_905216105.1 uncultured bacterium
GGATCAGCCACGGCAACGGCGCCAGAGGTCGCCACGGTCACGTGCCACTCGGCGTCAGAAACCTTCTCGACCGAGGCCGCGCAGCCCTTCTCCTGCGCCATCTTGGAGATGTTCTTGACGGCGGTCTCGTTATCGACCGAGGTCACGACGGCGCCCTCGCCGTCGAGCTGCTTCAGAGCCTTGAGCGTCTTGACGACAGGCAGCGGGCAGGCATCGCCCATGGCATTGACTTCAATTTTGGTAGACATAGTTACATCCTTTCAAAAGGGACCGCCCAGAACAGTAGGCAGTCGCATAAACAGTTTTCCTTAATGCACAACGCGAACGGCAGAACCGCCCGGCACCGGCTCGCACACGCGGCCGACGACGGAGGCGATACGTCCTTCGGCATGCAGACGGCGCGCAAGCTCATCCACATCGGCAGCAGGTGCCGCGATAAGCAAGCCACCAGACGTCTGCGGATCGTACAACGTATCCAACATGCCCGGCTCCAAGTCATCGTCAGCCGCCACGCGCGGGCCAAAGAAGTCCTGGTTGCGGTAGGCGCCGGCAGGAATAATGCCCAGACGCGCCATATCGAGCACCTGGTCAAAGAGCGGCACCGCCCCCGACGCAAGCTCAATCTGCACGCCCGAGCCCTCGGCCATCTCGCACGCGTGCCCGATCAGGCCAAAGCCCGTAATGTCGGTGCAGCCGTGAAGCTCAAGTCCCTCGGCCAGACGAATCGGGGCCTCGTTGAGGGTGCGCATCGAGTCAAACATCAGGCTAGCCTCGTCCTGCTCGATAAGCTCGCCCTTAATGGCCGTGGTGATGACGCCCGAGCCGATCGCCTTGGTCAGCAGCAGAACATCGCCCACGCGTGCGCCGCTGTTGGCGAGCATGCGGTCGAGCGCGACAAAGCCGCTCACGGACAGGCCGTACTTGGGCTCGTCGTCGTTGATGGTATGGCCGCCCGCGATGGAGCAACCCGCCTCGACGCACTTGTCGGCGCCGCCCGCCAGAATCTGACCGGCAACCTCGACGCCCAGGCAACTGGGTATGCAGAGCAGGTTCATGGCATGGCTCGGTCGTCCACCCATGGCGTAGATGTCCGACAGCGAGTTGGCCGCGGCAATCTGGCCAAACAGAAACGGGTCGTCGACCATCGGCGGGAAGAAGTCGATGGACTGCACAAGCCCCAGGTTCTCCCCTACGCGGAAGACGCTCGCATCGTCAGAGGTATCGAACCCCACGAGCAAGTTGTCGTTATGTACATTTGGCAAGTCGCCCAGGACCTGGGCGAGGGCTCCAGGAGCCAACTTAGCGGCTCAACCGCTCGCGGCCGTCATGGACGTGAGCCTAATCTGATCCTTATCCATCGATACCTCCTTTCAAGGTTGCCAACTGCTCCAGTATACGCGCCCAGCAGGCATCCCACGAAACCGCAGATGGGTCAAAGGTCGAAATGGGTTCCGCGAGCGACTGGGCCACGGCGTCTGCCAGCGCATGCTCAAACCGCTGGCAATCGCGCGCATCGGGTGTATCGACATCCGTCATGCGCGGCGGCGTTACCCACGTTACGGGCGCGCCTGGCAAGGCGGTCTCGAGCCATGGACGCACGCCGGGCAGATCGGTCATGACGACTTTGCATCCGCAGGCCATCGCCTCGATCGGCACCAGCGGCAGCCCCTCGTAAAAGGACGGCAGCACAAACACCTCGGCCTCGCGATAGGCGCGCACCAGCTCGTCGCGACTCAGACGGCCAGCAAACTTCACCGGCACGGGGGAATCTCCGGAAGCCCGAGCGATGCGCTCATACTCATCCGCATCGCCATGGCCTCCCACCAGTACAAGCCGACTCGGGCGTACCCCACGCGCCGCATCGGAGTCCTCGCCAAAGCGCCCCATCGCGTGTACCAGCGATTCGACGCCCTTCTTAACGCACACCTTGCCCACAAAGACGAGCGACCCGGGAACCTTTGCCATCTGTCCATCGCGGCAAAACACCCGATGGTCATAGCCTGTTCCAATCACATGAACACGCAACGGATCAACGCCATAAACACGCCTGATCATGTCGGCCTGCTCGGCATGAAGCGAAAAGACGGCATCGAGGCAGCGGACCGCCGCGACAATGCGATCATGGGCGAGTCCATGGGTCAACATCTGCCGAATATCGGTCGAATGGCACACGCCGCACACGGGAATGCCCCGCACGCGCTCCCGCACCAAGGCACACAGCAGATACAGGTGATGGCAGATTATCGCATCAGGCTTAAAGACGGCGATGGCCCGGTCGATCGCCGCACCAAAGGCGCGCTCAAAGGACGCGGCCATCGTGGGCGTCAAGTCGCAATAGCGTGTCGAAGGATACGGCATCACGTCCGACATGCCGCAAATGCAAAACGGCAGCTCGGGCGTCTCGAACGGCACCGCAAACACACGCGCAGCGGAATCGAGCTCCCCTTGCGTGTCCCCGGGCGCAGCACCGCACAGCACCGCCGCCTCGTGGCCCGCGGCAATTTGCGAGGCCACCAGTGCAGCGAGATACGTGCCGCTTCCCGTGCTATCGGGTTTTTGGGCCGAGATGTTGAGGATGCGCATGGACCCAGCCCCTTAAGCGAGCGCCTGCGCGCGAATGGCCGCACCGATGGCACCGGCATAACGGGCTTGGGGCGACGTGGTCATCGGCGAGCCCAACAACGCGCCGAGCCGCTCCACGACATAGGCGTTCTCGCACAGGCCACCGGTCAGGTAATACGGGGCGCCCGCCGCCTGCCCGGCCATAGTCGCCACGCGCGAGACCACGCTGTCGATCACGCCACGCGCAATATTCTCGCGCGGCTCACCGCGACCGATCAGGCTGATGACCTCGCTTTCGGCAAACACCGTGCACATGCTGCTGATCTTGGTAGGCTCGCCGGAACGCGCCAGGTCGGCCATCTGCTGCTGGGAAATGCCCAGGCGGTCGGCCATGATCTCCAAAAAGCGCCCCGTGCCGGCGGCGCACTTGTCGTTCATGGCAAACTTGGCCACGCGGCCACCCTTAAGTTGGATGACCTTGGTGTCCTGGCCGCCCACGTCGATCACGGTGCCGTGGTCGCCAAACAGGCGCACGGCACCGGTGCCGTGGCAAGTAATCTCGGTCACGACCTTGTGTGCATAGGGCACGGCGACACGGCCGTAGCCAGTCGCGACCACGCGAACATCGTCGCCCGTCACGTCATAACCCGCCGCCGCCAGTGCCTCGCGCAGACGCTCGGCCGCATCGACCGACGAGAACCCGGTTGGCTGCACGCACGTCCACGCCACCGAACCCTCACCGTCGACCACAGCAGCCTTAGCCGCCGTAGACCCGATATCGATCCCGATCCCTATCATGGCTCTCTCCCAATCTAAACATCAAAGGTAGCGGCGCGTTCAGGCGCCTTAGCTCTAGGTTTCTCAGGTGCCGGAGATTGCCCCGAAAGAGGAGCGCAGCGTACTTTGGGTACGCAAGCGACGGTTTGAGGGGCAAGATCCGGTGCCTGAGAAAGCTAGAGGGTTTCGATAAAGGCGGCGATGCGGGTCTCGATCTGGCCCATGTCGCCATTGCTGTAGTCGGTCTCGATCTTCATATACGGAATGCCCGCACCCTCGACGGCCTCCTGCATGCGTGCACTCTCAACGTTGAAGGTGTGGCACGCCTGCAGCACGTTTTCCACCACACCATCCACGTGGTACTTCTCGCACATGGCCAAGGTGTTGTCCATGCGGCCGTCGTTGGGCGTCATGACCGAGCAATTAATGTCCAAGTAGCGATCGGCAATGGCGCGTAGGATATCGGGAGCGTCGGGGTCGATCATCATGGCGGCCGTACGCTCGCCCGAGCAATCGTCCATGCACACGACCACGCCGCCGTTGGACTCGATGGTGCGACCGATATTGTTGATCACGCCGCCCACCGGGCAACCGGTAATCAGAATGCGCTTAGCATCTGCCGCAACCGGACGCTCGCCCGCGTCGTAGGCCTCGCGCAGCTTGGCAACCTTTTGCTCCAGCTGCTGCGTATAGGCCTCGATATCAAAGCTGAACGTACCGGCAAACATGGTGCTCATCAGGTCGACGCCGCTCATGGCCGCCGGCTGGTTAGCCTGCAGTGCAAACATCTCGAGCTGGGCCGCACGCAAGCGGTTGCGACGACGGACGGCAGCGCGCAGGTCATCGTCGGTAATCGTGATGCCGTAGAAGCCCTCGAGCTCCTCCTTGAGCAGGCGGCACTCCTCGTACCAGCCCTCGCGCTCGTAGGCGCGGTCGCGGCCCTGCGGAAGATGCAGAATGTGCGTACGCTTGAGCTCGTTGAGTAGCTCGTACATCTTCTTCTTGCCGTCGCAGGTGGTCTCACCGATGATCATGTCGCTAAAGTACGTAAACGGGCACTTTTGCGAGTAGGCAAAGCCGTACGTCGACTTGATGAGCGGACAGAGATTTGCCGGCAGCACCTTCTCGGCCTCGGGAATCACCTCGTCGGACGTGCCGCACAGCGCCACGCTCGCAGCCCCCGCGGCATCGATAATCTCGAGCGGCGTGTAGCTGCACAGAAAACCGACCAGGCGATTACCCGCCTGCTTATAATCCTTGACGCGAATAAACGCCGCCTTGCGCTGCTCGTTGAACTCCTCAAACGTGGACGGCAACGGCTGCTCAATTTTTTCCGACATATAACTCCTTAACAAACCTTTTAACCAACCAAGGAAACGGCTTTCCCAGGTGCCCGAGGTTGCCGTGAAAGATGAGCGCCGCATACTTTGGTAGCAAGCGACGGTTTGAACGGCAAGATCGGGTGCCTGGGGAAACCGCCGAGACGGATAGCCCTAAATGGTTTCCAAGAAAGCCTCAATCCTGGTTTGCAGCTGGCCTGCGTCCTCGCCGGCGTAGTCGGTGGTGATATGCATAAACGGAATGCCCGCCTCCTCGGCGGCCTTCTCCACGGCAAACGACTCCATCTCGTAGAGCGTGCAGAACTGCAGGGCCACGTCGACGATACCGTCGGCATGCAGGTCCTTGGCCATCTGGACAATGTCCTTCATACGCTGGTCGTTGGGCGTAAAGACAGCGCAGTTGATCTTAAAGTAGCGCTCGGCGATGGCATCGAGCATCTCGTCGACAGTCTCACCGGACTCATCGACCAAGTCCTTGTAATAGCGCGAACCCGTGCAGGACTCCTCGCCCACCACGACGCCGCCGGCCTTCTCGATGAGGTTGAACAGCTTCCAGTTGGGCACGGCCATGGGCGTACCGGTGTACAGGATGCGCTTGGTCCCCCTGGGCGCCACGCCCTCGCCGGCCTCGACACGCTGCTCGCACTCAGCCGCCATATCGTTAATGGCTCCGGTCAGACGCGGCGTGTCGTCCATAAAGGCGGCCTGGACGGTCAGCAGGCTGTCGAGACCGCTGATGGGCGCTGGGTCGGCAGCGCGCGTGGCAGCGAGGCGCTGCAGGGCGCGGCGCTTCTCATTGACGGCGTGGATGGCTGCCTTCAGACGCTCAGGCGTAATCGTGACGCCGCACTCTTCCTCGATCTTGGCGGCGAGCTTCTTGACCTCGGCCTTCCAGGTCACGAGCGTCGACTCGTCGTGCACGTTGGGAATATCCATGACGTACATGTTCTTTTGCGTGGCAAAGAACTCGTAGGCCTTCTTCTTACCGTCGCAGGTGTTCTCGCCTACCACCAAGTCACTCGACTCAATGTAGGGGCAGACCTCGCCCAGCTTAAAGCCGGCAAAGCTCTTGATGAGCGGACAGGTGTTGCGCGGCAGGTGCTCCTCGACCTTGTCCGTTGCCCAGTCGGCACCCGAGCACAGGCCCACGGGGATGCCGTCACAGGCGAGCACAATCTCCTCGGGCACGTAGACGCAGAAGCTGCCAACAATCTTGGTGGCCTCGCCGGCCTCCTTCTTGTCGAGCATCTCCTTAATGCGGCCGCTGTGGATGTTGGTGGCGACAAAATCCAGGTAGGACGTGGACTTAGGGCGATTATTCTGCGTCAGGAACATATCGCCGTACATCTGGCCCACGGCACCCAGCAGCATGTCGTGGTCGGCAAGATTCATGCCTAGGCTCTCCCACATCGGATGGGAATCAAATTCTTCAGCCATGACGGTTCCCCTCTCGAACCAAAAACGGATTACAGCGGTATCGATGCACGACGGACGGCGATTGCCCGGCCGTGCTCAAACCCGGAATTTTAGGGAACCTGCTTTGCGGTCGATTATTTAGTTGTGCGTCGTCTCTCCCGGAGCCGTGAACATACCTGCTCATATGCGACTCCGAGCCATATACAGGGCGCGCGCGGCAACGCGGCGAATGTATGTCGTCTGCGGCATGTGCGCACCCTCCTTTACAAGTTGAGGTCAACTATATCAACGGTCATCGACTATGCGAACACCGTTGACATTCGTACGACAGCATCGTGTGCCGTCGTTTAATAAATAATTATCTTGATTGATAAGAGCTTGTCATTCCTCATTCGGCGAACGGCAAAAACAAAGCCGCCGAGGCTTATATCCCCCGACGGCATTACCCGGCGCTATCGACAAACCAAATGGATCCTGCTGGCATCAAAATGCATGCGCAGCGTCTCGCCTGCTTGCGGCAGCTCGTCGACAGGCATGCTCACCTTGTTGACCTTCCACTGCAGACGCGTGGGCGCATCGGCCCGCGGCGCGTCCAACAGCACCAGGCGCTCAAAACGTGAATCGCTCACTCGGGCCACGTGCAAATCATAGCTGTTGCGGCCGCGCTCGGCACGGTTGTCAACATGGAAGTAGCTTGCGCGAATGCCCAGGTACGCCAGATTATCGGGAACCTCGCGACCCACGTTAAAGGTCATGCCCCAGTCGAGGGCCTCAACTTCTTCGTCGCCGATCTTTCGCGCCCGGCTTGTGTTCTTGCAGCCCGTCAGACGCAGTGCTGCCAGCGTCTGTGGGCGACGGACCACGTCCTCGACAGAACCGATCTCCTCGACGCGCCCGTCATGCATTACGCAGATGCGTTGGCACAGACGGCACGCTTCGTCGATGTCATGGCTCACGTAGAGCACGGTACGGTTGCACACATCGAACAGGTCGAGCATGTTCTGCTCGAGGGCGCTCTTAAGATAGGAATCGAGCGCGCTCATGGGCTCGTCGAACATAAAAATGCCCGGATGCGCCGCCACCATGCGAGCAAGCGCCACGCGTTGCTGCTGCCCGCCCGAGAGTCGCGCGGGATAGCGGTCGGCAAAATCGGCCAGACCGAAGATACCCAGGTAGCGCTCGGCAAGTTGCCTACGCGCGGCGGCGTCGCCCGCATCCTTAACACCGGCGCATACGTTATCGGCCACCGTCATGTTGGGAAACAGCTGATAGTTTTGGAACAGTAGGGCGCATTTTCGTTCCTGGGGCGACAGGTTGATGCCCGCCGCCGAGTCAAAAAAGGTCACGCCGTTGACGACGATCTTGCCCTCGTCGGGCGTCTCCACACCGGCGATGCAGCGCAGTGTGCAGCTCTTGCCGCAACCCGAGGCGCCCAGCAGCGCCACACGCTCCTCGCCGGCCTCAAGCTGCATGTCGAGGGTGAACCCCGGATAGCGCTTTTTGATATCCAGAACAAGCGACATGGCTTATCGACCTCCCTTTGCGACCGTGTCATCGCGCATGAGCTCGGCCAGCGCCTCGCGATCGATACGCAGCGCATCGCCGCCGACTGGGTCGAGTGAATCGGTCTGGCCGCCCAGCTGCTTGGCCTGCTTGCGCTCCGCGCGGGACAGGCCGCGCTCGCGATACTTTTGCGAATGCGCCGTGTACATATTGATGAACAGAATGACCAGGAAACTGAACACGATTACGACAAC
>CAJMSG010000082.1:0-7832 GCA_905216105.1 uncultured bacterium
TTGACCATACTCGACGTATAGATCGCGCGCGGCGTGGTGCAGCTAAACTCAACCGTATCGCCCACATGCGCCGGCACCTTAGTCGTGGCGTGGCTCACCACGAGCGGCACAACGCCGCACTCGCGGCAACGGGCATCCATCACGCGCTGAACGCTCGCCTCGTGCGTGCCCTCGCCCAAAACAACCAAGCGCCCGGGTTTGATAACCGCGGCCTTCTCGCCCGCAATGGCCTCGAGCGTGTCGCCCAGGATGCGCGTGTGGTCGAGCCCGATGCCGGTGATGGCAACGGCGACGGGATCAGTCGCACTCGTGGCGTCCCAACGGCCGCCCATGCCAACCTCGAGCACAGCAACATCCACTGCAGCCTCGGCAAACACCACCAGTGCGGCAGCCGTCAGCAGATCAAACGGTGTAATGGTGTACGCGCGCTCCCCCGCCGCCACACGACGGGCATTCACGCGATGCCCCGCCTCAACAGCAGCAGAAACGCCACGGGAAAACGCCCCATCGCTCACGACACGCCCATCGACCTCCATGCGCTCGGGATAGCGCACAAGCTGCGGCGACGTATACAGCGCGGTCTTTAACCCCTCACCACGAAGGATGGCAGCCGAAAAACGCGTGGTCGAAGTCTTGCCGTTGGTACCGGCAACCTGAATGCAATCGAAATACTCGTCCGGACGTCCCAGCTCATCGAGCATGTCGACAACCGTCTCAAGCAGAGGCCCAGCATCCCCAGAAATCCGCCCCGTATCAGCAGCAAGTCCCACAGCCTCACCAAACGAAAGCAATTCAAACGAGAACGGCACAGAATACGACCCAGAACGCTTAGGCATAAACCAAAGTCCCCTCAACATAAAAAGAGGCCCGCAATAAACAACGAGCCCCTCCCATTCAAAATATCAGCCAAACACCGTTGCAGCGGAATCAAGGCCACAACCCAGTGGCCCTAACACGCCAGATGCAAACAACCACGTAACCGCACTAGGAGCGGTCCGACGCTTTGCTCGATACTAGTTCCGCACGCAAAGGACAGCACTAAATGTGCTGTCCGTCTTGCGCAGGACTGTCCGCAGCGGAGAGCAAAGCATCGGGACGCGCCCCTCAGTAAGCCCTACGAGAAGTCAGCAACCTGAGCAGTCAGCGCCGCCAGGATCTCCTTGAGCTCAGTTGCACGGTCCCTCTTCTTCTGGACCACCGCGGGCGCGGCCTTGGCCACAAAGCCCTCGTTGGCCAGCGTCTTCTCGCAGCCGGCGAGCTCCTTCTGGGCCGCGGCGATCTCCTTCTCCAGACGTGCCTTCTCAGCCGAAAGGTCAACCTTGCCCTCGAGCACCACAAAGACCTCGACGCCGCTGTCGACGACAGCGATGCTCGCGGCCGGCTTCTCAACGTCGGTACCCATGACCAGCGAAGCCGTGTTGGCCAGCGGCTCAATGGTCGAACGCAGGCTCTCGAGCTTCTCGATATCCTCGGCGCCGGCGCGCACGACCACGTCGAGCTCGGCCTTGGGGCTCAAGCGATAACGCGAACGCGTGGCACGGGCGGCGGAAACGACGGTGCGGCACAGCTCAAACGCGCGCTCGGCGGGCTCGTCGACGTACTTGGCGTAGTCGGCGGGCTCCGGCCACTTGGCGATCATGAGCGCCTCGGCGCGGTCCACGTTGCCCTCGGCGTCCAGGTCGAGCACGCTCGCCGGCATGTTGTCCCAGATCTCCTCAGTCACAAACGGCATGAGCGGGTGCATCAGGCGAATGGAGGTATCGAGCACAAAGATCAGGTTGCGCTGAGCCTGCAGGCGGCCCTCGCCCTTCAGGCGGGCCTTGGTGACCTCGACGTACCAGTCGCAGACCTCGTTCCAGAAGAACTGCTGCACGCCACGGGCCATGTCGCCAAAGGTGTAGTTCTCAATACCCTCGGTGACCATCTTCACGGCCTTGGCCAGGCGGCTGAACATCCAGGCGTCGGCCGGCGTCTCGACGACGGGCTCGCCGGGCGTGTAGCCCTCCATGTTCATGAGCAGGAAGCGGCTGGCGTTCCAGATCTTGGTCACAAACGACTTGGCCTGGTCGGTACGCGGGCTGTCGATGAGCTTCTTGGTCTTCTTGTCGATGTTCGCGTCGAACTTGACGTCCTGGTTGTTGGTGCACAGCGTAAGCAGGTTGAAGCGCATGGCGTCGGCGCCGTACATGCCAATGAGGTCCATGGGGTCAACGCCGTTGCCCTTGGACTTGGACATGCGGCTGCCGTCCTTGGCCAGAATCGTCGGATAGATGACGACATCCTTAAACGGCACCTCGTCCAGGAAGTACAGCGAGCTCATGACCATACGGGCGACCCACAGCGCGATGATGTCGCGCGCGGTGACCAGCGCCGTCGTGGGGTGATGCCCCTCGAGCAGCTCCGGCTTTTGCGGCCAGCCCTGCGTGGCAAAGGTCCACAGCTGCGAGCTGAACCAGGTGTCCAGCACGTTCTCGTCCTGGTGCACGTGATGGCCGCCGCACTTGGGGCACACGTCGGTATCCTCGGTAAGGGCGTCCTCCCAGCCACAGTCCTCGCAGTAGAACACGGGAATGCGGTGGCCCCACCACAGCTGGCGGCTGATGCACCAGTCCTTGAGGTTCTCCATCCAAGTGGTGTAGGTCTGCGTCCAACGCGCGGGATGGAAGGTGACCTTGCCGGAGTTGACGGCGTCGAGCGCCGGCCCCTTGAGCTTGTCGACAGCGACGAACCACTGCTCGGACAGCCACGGCTCCAGCGCGGAGTCGCAGCGGTAGCAGTGCATAACGGAGTGATCGAGGTCGTCGACGTGATCGAGCAGGTCGTGCTCCTCAAACCACTTGATGACGGCCTCGCGGCACTCCTCGCGGGTCATACCGGTGAACTCGCCGTAGCCCTCGACGACCACCGCGTGCTCGTCGAAAATGTTGATCTGCGGCAGGTCGTGAGCCTGACCCATGGCGTAGTCGTTGGGGTCGTGTGCCGGGGTGACCTTAACAAAGCCGGAACCAAAGTTGGCGTCGACATGCCAATCCTCAAAGATGGGGATCTCGCGGTCGACGATGGGGAGCTTAACGGTCTTACCCACAAAGGCGGCCTTCTCGGGATCCTTCGGGGAGACGGCGACGCCCGTGTCGCCGAGCATGGTCTCGGGGCGCGTGGTGGCGACGACGATGTAGTCCTGGCCGTTGACCGGCTCGGTCAGCGGGTAGCGCAGGTGCCACAGATGGCCCTTCTCGTCCTTGTACTCGGCCTCGTCGTCCGAGATGGCGGTGGTGCAGTTGGGGCACCAGTTGACGATGCGCTTGCCGCGGTAGATCAGGCCGTCGTGGTACCAATCGCAAAAGACCTTGCGCACGGCCTGGGCGTAGTCCTCGTCCATGGTGAAGCGCTCGTTATCGAAGTCAACGGAGCAGCCCATGCGCTTGATCTGCTCGACGATGATGCCGCCGTACTCGTGGGTCCAATCCCAGCAGGCATCGACAAACTTGTCGCGGCCAATCTCCAGGCGGCTAATGCCCTCCTCTTTAAGCTTCTTGTCGACCTTGGTCTGCGTGGCGATACCGGCGTGGTCGGTGCCCAGCACCCAGCGCGTGGACTTGCCGCGCATGCGGGCCATACGGACGATGGCATCCTGGATGGAGTCGTCGGTGGCGTGGCCCATGTGGAGCTTGCCGGTCACGTTGGGAGGCGGAATGGTGACGGTGCAGTCGCCCACGCCCTCACGGCGCTTATAGTAGCCACCGTCGAGCCACTTCTGCAGGATCGCCGGCTCGTTAGTCGACGGATCGTAGTTCTTGGGCATCTCTTCCATATATCTCTCCCTTGCCCGTCGGCGTGTCCGCCTGCTTGGTTTTCGCTCGGTCAGGTCCTGGCTCGCACGAAGAGCACATTTAGTGCTCTTCGGCTCGTGCGGAATCTACGAAAACCAAGCAGGCGGACACGCCTTAGGTATCGATTACTTCAGTCTGAAGGTACTAACTTGACAATCTCACAGAATAGCACAGGCATACCTGCCGAAAAGGGACAGGTTTATTTTGGTAGGTTTTATCAGGGGAAACGACAGTTGCCCATATAAAACCGACCAAAATAAACCTGTCCCTAAATGGCAGGCCCCGCGGTGGTTGCCGCGGGGCCTGAATTCAAGCTATTTAGCCGTAGATGCGTTGGGGCTGTTCTTCGCCCTTTACGGAGGCTTCGGTCACAACGACCTTGGAAACGCCCTCCTCGCTGGGGAGGTCGAACATCGTCTGCTGCAGCACGTCCTCGCAGATGGCGCGCAGGCCGCGGGCGCCGGTCTTGCGGGCGAGCGCCATGCGGGCGATCTCGTGCAGGGCCGCGTCCTCAAACTCCAGGTCGACGTCCTCGAGCTGGAACATCTTGCGGTACTGGCGCACCACGGCGTTCTTGGGCTCGGTCAGAATCGACACCAGGTCGTCCTCATCAAGCGCCTGCGTCTGGGTGACGACGGGCGTACGTCCCACAAACTCGGGGATCATGCCAAAAGCGTTGAGGTCCTGCGGGAGCACCTGACGCAGTAGGTCGTTCTCGTCGACCGAGGTGGGGCCAGCGATCTCGGAGTTAAAGCCCACGCCCTTGTTGCCTACGCGATCGGCGATGATCTTATCCAGACCCACAAAGGCACCGCCGCAGATGAACAGAATGTTCGTCGTGTCGATCTGCAGCAGCTCCTGCTGGGGATGCTTGCGGCCGCCGGTGGGCGGAACGCTGGCCACCGTGCCCTCAAGAATCTTAAGCAGCGCCTGCTGAACGCCCTCGCCCGAAACATCGCGGGTAATGGAGAGGTTCTCGGCCTTGCGGGCGATCTTATCAATCTCGTCAACGTAGATAATGCCAACCTGCGCGCGCTCAATGTCACCATCGGCAGCATTGATGAGCTTGAGCAGGATGTTCTCCACGTCCTCGCCCACGTAACCGGCCTCGGTGAGCGCGGTGGCGTCGGCGATGGCAAACGGCACCTCGAGGATGCGCGCGAGCGTCTGGGCAAGCAGGGTCTTACCGGTACCGGTGGGACCGAGCAGCAAAATGTTGGACTTGGCGAGCTCCACCTCGTCCATGTCATCGTCAAACTGTGCGCCCATACCGTCAGCCTCATCAAAGGCGGACACCGCGGCACCGCCCTCAATCACGCGGCGATAGTGATTGTACACGGCAACCGACATGGCGCGCTTGGCGTCCTCCTGGCCCATAACATAGGCCGAAAGCTCGTCATAGATCTCGTGCGGCGTCGGCACGTGCGTGATGACCTGACGGTCGTCCTCGAGCTCAAAGCCCTCGGTCTCGGGGTCAACGGCGGGCTGAGACGCAGCCTGGCCGTGGTCGTTGAGGAAACCCGGAAGATTGCCGTTACGGGCAGCGTCCATAAAGTCCGAAGCCAGCGACTCCTCCAGGATCTCGGAGCAGGCGGCGACGCATTCGTCGCAGATAAAGATGTTGGTCGGGCCCTTTACGAGACGACGGACCTGGCCCTGCTCTTTTCCGCAGAAGGAGCAGCGGATGGGGTTGCCGTTCTCGTCAAAGTTGTCCTGCATGTTACCTGCCATCCTAGGCGTCCTTCGCGGCAAGATCGCGCGAGGTGACGATTCGGTCGATCAGGCCGTAGTCGAGGGCCTCGGCAGCGGTCAGGTAGTTGTCGCGCTCGGTATCGGCCTGGACCTTCTCGATCGGCTGGCCCGAGGCGTCGGACAGGATCTGGTTGAGCTCGCGGCGGGTCTTCTTGATCTCCTCGGCCACAATCTCGATCTCGGTCTGCTGACCCTGGGCACCGCCGCTGGGCTGGTGAATCATAACCTTGGAGTGCGGCAGGCAGAAGCGCTTGCCCTTGGCGCCGGCCGAAAGCAGCACGGCGGCCATGGACGCGGCCATACCCACGCAAATGGTGGAGACCTGCGGCTTAATGAAGTTCATGGTGTCCAGAATCGCCAGGCCAGAGTAGACCTCGCCACCGGGCGAATTGATGTAGAGCGAGATATCCTTCTCGGCATCCTGGCTCTCAAGATGCAGCAGCTGGGCAACGACCAGGTTGGCGCTGACGGAGTTGATCTCCTCGCCCAAGAAGATGATGCGGTCGTTGAGCAGGCGCGAATAGATATCGTAGCTGCGCTCGCCGCGCGGCGTCTGCTCGATAACGTATGGCACGAGGGCGGAATCGAACTTAGCGATCATACGCATCTCCATTTCTCTTACGGACCAATAATGGTTCTAGACAAACGTACGGTGCCCGCATGCTATGCATTGGCTGGCACCGTACGAAGCAACCGGATAACCGGCTTATAACTTTACCCCATCACGGGCGCATCCATGCGCTCGCGGAAAAGGTGGCGAGAATTACTCGGCGTCCTTGGCGGTCTCGTCGACCTCGGTCACCTTGGCGTTCTCGACCAGGTGGTCGACGGCCTTGGAGCGACGGATGGACTCGCGGACGGCAGGCATGCGGCCATCGGCGATGAACTCGGCCTTGGAAGCCTCGACGTCCTTGACGCCGGCCTTCTCGAACTCGGCGTTGATGTCGTCCTCGGTGACCTCGATCTTGAGCTCACGGGCGAGAGCGTCGAGAGCCAGGGACTCACGGGCAACGTCGTTGGCCTGCTTGTGCAGGTCGCCGATGAACTGCTCCATGGTCAGGCCGGAAGCGGGCAGCCAGGTGTCCAGCGTCATGCCGCGGGCAGCGAGGTTGGACAGGAAGTTCTGGCCGAGCTCCTCAAAGACGGACTGCTCGTAGTCGGCGTCCATCTCGTCGAGCTGCAGACGCTCGGCGAGAGCGGAGACGCAACGGTTCTCCTTCTCGGCCGGGAGGCGGGAAGCCTTGTCCTGCTCGATCTCGAGCTTGATGGCATCGCGCATGGCGTCGATGCTGTCGAAGCCAAAGTCGGACTTGACGAGCTCGTCGGTGAGCTCAGGGGTGTTGCGGACCTTGATGCCCTTGACGGTGACCTCGACGGTGTGAGTCTCGGCCTCCTCGCCCTCCTCGACCTCGTCGGTCCAGGTGACGGTCTTGACGTCGTCAACGTTGGCACCGATCAGGGCCTCGTTGAACTCCTTGGGGTTGCTGTCGCTACCGGCGATGAGCATGCGGCCCTCGGCAGCGAAATTGTCGGCGTTCTCGACGGCCTTGAGGTCGACAGTGACGTAGTCCTCGGCCTCGACGGCGCGGCCCTCGACGTCCTCGAAGGTAGCGCGGTAGTTGAGGAGCATCTCGACCTGGTTGTTGATCTCGGACTCGGTGACCTCCGCGGGAGGCATCTCGATCTCGACGGCGTCGAAGGAGGAGAGCTCAGCGGCAGGACGCAGGGAGAACTCGACGGTGTAGGTGTAGTCCTCGTGATCCTTGGCGAGGTCGAGCTCCTTGTAGTCACCGCTCTTGGTGGGGACGATGTCCAGCTCGTTGAGGACGGCGGGCTCGTTGGCGGCGATCAGGTCGTTGGTGGCCTGAGCGAGGGTAGCCTCGGCGCCAAGAGCAGAGTCGATGACCGGACGGGGAGCCTTACCGGCGCGGAAGCCCGGGAAGCGGTACTTCTTGGCGGTATCCTTGTAGGCCTTCTTGATCGCGGCGTCGACGTCGGCGGCCGGGATGGTGACCGTAGCGGTGAGCTTGGCGTCCTTGACGTCAGAAGCGGTGATGTTCAACACGTTCCTCCTCATACTGCCCAGCTTATCTGAGGTGCTGGTACCTTTATGCAACAAAGAGTCGCGACGGCGGGAGCCGACGCAGGTGCGATGGTGCGGGCGAAAGGACTCGAACCTTCACGGGAATCCCACCAGAACCTAAATCTGGCGCGTCTACCAATTCCGCCACGCCCGCATGAGCGCACAGA
>CAJMSG010000083.1:0-7582 GCA_905216105.1 uncultured bacterium
CGCGGTGGCAGCGCAGGCCACGGCGCCCTTGAGCATGAACACCCCGTTGCCGTTGAGGTGGCGAATGACGTCCACGCGGTCGTTCTGACCAAGCGACGCTACATCCAGCCCGCGCGCGCTCAGCAACTCGGCAATGCTGCGGTCGATGAGCTCCTGGGTGGACTCCGAAAGGCTTTCGACCTCGATAGGGGCGGGCTCCGTGCGCGTCGGCGCTGCGTCGAAGTACGTCATGAGCTGCTGCGCCATGGCGTTGATGGAGCGTACGGTCGAGAGGTCGGTGTTGACGCAGAGCATACCGACGATCTCGTCATCCTCGCGGATAAAGAACGTCGCGGACTCCAACGTCTTGCCGCCGGCACCGCGCCCCTCGTAGCCCGTAATAAACGGCAGGTCGCGATACTTGGGGTCGTGCATGATCTTGAGCGCCAGATCGGTGGCGGGACCGCCGATCTTACGGCCGCTCACGATGCCGTTGCGAATATCGACGATGGCGTGGTCGGGATCCGAGAAATCGTGCAGCACGATCTCGCTGTTCTTACCGAGTATCTGCTCCAGGAAATCGACCACCGGCAAAAAGCGGCGTACGGTCTCGTTCACGGGCAACTCCTTTGGGTGAAATCGGAAATGTTCATAACAATTTTTTCTCATGGTAACACGGTGTCTATTGGCTCGCATATTCGCAGGTACATTGCGTAATACAGACGAACGGTATGATTTTGGCGGTAAACGGTTGACCAAAAGAAAAGTTAGATGTTATTTTGACAAGACACTTTCCTGACCTGCGGAAATTCATTATCTCAGCTGAAGAACAGTCTGATAACAAAAAATTATTATTGAGAATGAGAATCATCTTTAATACGATATGCAACGAAGGCACAACCTCAACCCCGCACTGCGTCACAATAGAGCGTTAGATGCGAAAACAACTATTTCGAGGATTGGTGGTCAAATGACCCAGGAGACGGTTACGAACGGCACTGAAGCCCTGTTCACTCGCGAAGGCATGCCTCCCGTTAAGGAAATGATCCCGTGTGCCCTTCAGCACGTACTGGCATCGTTTGCCGGCATCATTACCCCGGCTGTCATCATGGCCGGCGTCTACGGCTTTAATAGCCAGCAGAGTACCGACATCATCCAGGTCGCGCTCATTCTTTCGGCGATCGATACGGCCCTTCAGGCCTTCGCTCCCTTCCGTCGCATCGGCGGCGGCCTGCCCATCGTCATGGGCGTTTCGTTCGCGTTCCTCCCGGCCCTCCAGGCCATGGGTGCCTCGGGCTTTAGCTTTGGTGCGCTGCTGGGCGGCGAGATCGTCGGCGGCGCCGTCGCGGTCCTCTTTGGTCTGGCTTACAGCAAGATTAAGTGGCTGTTCCCGCCCGTCGTGACCGGTACGGTCATCTTCTCCATTGGCGTCTCTCTCTATCCCACGGCTGTCAAGTATATGGCCGGCGGTATGGGTACGCCGCTGTGGGGCACCCCGCAGGCCTGGTGCGTCGCTCTTATCACCTTCGCCGTGGTCTTTGCGCTCGCCAACTTTGGCAAGGGCACGCTCAAGCTGGGATCCGTGTTCTTTGGCATGATCGTTGGCATGATCGTTTCGATCCCCTTTGGCATGATCGACTTCTCCAGCGTCGCCACCGCTCAGGTCTTCGCCCTTCCCAAGCTCATGCCCTACGCGCTCGAGTTTGATCCCGAGGTCTGCATTACCCTCGCCGTCGTGTTCCCCATGGTTGCCATCCAGGTTATCGGTGACGTCTCCGCCGCCTGCCTGGGCTCCATCGACCGTATGCCCACCGAGCGCGAGCTCTCCGGCGCTATCGTGTCCCAGGGCCTCACCTCTATGGTCGGCGGCCTGCTGGGCGGTCTTCCCACCAGCGCCCTTGGCCAGAACGTGGGCATCATCTGCTCCAACAAGGTCGTCAACAAGTGGGTCTTTGTGATCATCGCGGCCGTCTTTGCCATCGCCGGTCTGTTCCCGCAGCTCTCTGCCGTCCTTTCCGCTATCCCGCAGCCCGTCATCGGCGGCGCGACCGTCGGCGTCTTTGGCACCATCACCATGAACGGCGTGCGCATGTTCACCCGCGAGGGCCTCACGCAGCGCACTACCACCATCGTCGGCACCTCCGTCGTCTTTGGCCTGGGTATCTGGAT
Organism: uncultured bacterium; assembly: GCA_905216105.1. GTDB lineage: Bacteria > Actinomycetota > Coriobacteriia > Coriobacteriales > Coriobacteriaceae > Collinsella. The sequence goes on from CAJMSG010000083.1 coordinate 2,149, forward strand.
GGCCAGCGGTTGCCTTGCCGGCGAGGGTATGCCCGCCTGGGTATCCACCGTCATCGGCTCCAATGCCGTAACCCCCACCGCCATCATGGCCATTGTCCTTAACCTGATCCTTCCGCAGACGCCGGTCGTGGCTCAGCACATCGATGCCGCCAAGGACGCTGCCGTGGATCTGGTCTTGCCCGAGAGCAAGAAGTAGCCAATTCGGTGCTATTCGTCGGCGGACGCATCGCCTCGTCCGCCGACGTCATGCGGCGCCAAGCCGCACTTCAAAGGGTTTGTCCCTTTGGTGAAGCGTTGACGGGAGAGGGCCCGTTTCCGGTGTAGGCCGGCGCTTCGCACTCCGCCATGTCAGAGGTGTCAAACCCCGCCTCTGATGTTGAAGGGAGCATCCATGCTTCTGGTCGCTAACGGTTCCGTCTTTACCCGCAACGCTCAGGCCCCGTTCATCCCCAACGGTGCGGTCGCCATTGACGGAGATACGATCGTCGAAGTGGGCCCCGAGTGCGAGCTCAAGGCCAAGTACCCGGATGCCGAGTACGTCGACGCCCGGGGCAACCTCATCATGCCCGGACTCATCAACTGCCACACCCACATCTACTCGGGTCTGGCTCGCGGCCTTGCCATTAAGGGCTGCAACCCCACCAACTTCCTGGAGAATCTTGAGCAGCAGTGGTGGAAGATCGACGACAACCTGACGCTCGACGGCACCAAGGCCAGCGCCTATGCCACGATTCTTGACTCCATCCGCGATGGCGTCACAACGATCTTCGATCACCACGCGAGCTTCTGCGAGATCCCAGGCAGCCTCTTTACCATTAAGGATGCAGCTCAGGAGCTGGGCATGCGTTCGTGCCTGTGCTACGAGGTCTCCGACCGCCGCGGTCAGGAAAAATGCGACCAGGCCATTGCCGAGAACGCCGAGTTTGCCCAGTGGGCCGCCAAGGAGCGTCGCGATAACGACAACCACATGATCGCCGCCATGTTTGGCGGTCACGCCACCTTTACGCTGTCGGACGAGACCATGGACAAGATGGCCGAGGCCAACAACGGCCTGACCGGCTTCCACATCCATGTGTGCGAGGGCATGAATGACGTGTGGGACTCCCGCCTCAACCGCGGTGGCATCAGCCCCGTCGAGCGCCTGCTGCAGCACAACCTGCTGGGTCCCGACACCATGCTCGGCCACTGCATCCACGTGACGCCTGCCGAGATGGATATCGTCAAGGAGTCCGGTACCTGGCTCGTCAACAACCCCGAATCCAATATGGGCAACGCCGTGGGCTGCGCCCCCGTGCTCGAGTTCTTCCGCCGCGGCATCCCCGTGTGCATGGGCACCGACGCCTACACCCACGATATGCTCGAGAGCCTCAAGGTCTTCCTGATCATTCAGCGCCACAACGCCGCCATGCCCAACGTGGGCTGGTGCGAGGCCATGACGATGCTGTTCGAGAACAACGCCAAGATGGCGAGCAAGTACTTCGATCGCAAGCTCGGCGTGCTCGAGGCCGGCGCTGCCGCCGACGTCATCGTCATGGACTACAAGCCCTTTACGCCGCTGAGCGAGGAGAACATCGACGGCCACATGCTCTTTGGCATGATGGGCAAAAACTGCCGCACCACCATCATCAACGGCAAGGTCCTGTACAAGGACCGCGAGTTTGTCGGTATCGATGAGGAAAAGATCAACGCGTGGACCATGGCTGAATCCAAGAAGCTCTGGAGCACGCTCAACGATCGCGCCTACTAATTCACAAGTAGATTCACGTGCGTCGGATGTTTCGCCGCATCCGACGCACGTATAGGCGGCCTCCGCGGGGTCGCCGGCGCTGTGCTAGCGCTACACCGTATTTGCGCCCGCCGCGCGGTCTCGCCGGGCGTTACAGAGAGGAGCTCATTATGAGCGACATCATGAGGCCGATCCCGTTTTCGCAGCTGATGAACTGGATCATCGAGGAGCACAAGACCCAGGACGCCATCTTTGGCGTGCGCAAGATGGTCACGACCAACCAGGAGGGCGCGCTTCCCATTTTTGACGAGCGCATCGAGACTCCGTTTGGCCCGGCTGCCGGCCCCAACACGCAGCTGGCCCAGAACATCGTGGCATCCTACGTGGCCGGTTCTCGTTTCTTTGAGCTCAAGACCGTCCAGGTTATGGACGGCGAGGAGCTCTCCAAGTGTGTGAACAAGCCCTGCATCGTGGCTCAGGACGAGTGCTACAACTGCGAATGGTCGACCGAGCTCGAGGTTCCGCAGGCCTTTGCCGAGTACGTGAAGGCATGGTTTGCCTGCCACCTGATCGCTCGCGAGTACGGTCTGGGCAGCCCGGACGGCTTTGTCTTCAACATGTCCGTGGGTTATGACCTCGAGGGTATTAAGAGCCCCAAGGTCGACGCCTACATCGAGGGTATGAAGGACGCCAGCGGCTCTGACGTCTGGAATGAGTGCCGCGCATGGGCGCTCGCCAACCTGGACAAGTTTGAGCATGTCGACGCCGCGTTTGTCGAGTCCATCCCGGCTCGCGTGTCCAACTCCATCACCGAGTCCACGCTGCATGGCTGCCCGCCGGCGGAGATCGAGCGCATCGCGACCTATCTGATTACCGAAAAGGGCCTCAACACCTACATCAAGTGCAACCCCACGCTGCTGGGCTATGAGTTTGCCCGCCAGCGCCTGAACGAGCTGGGCTTTGACTACATCGTCTTCGATGACACGCACTTCCGCGAGGACCTGCAGTGGGTCGACGCCGTGCCTATGTTTGAGCGCCTGATTGCCTTGTGCGCCGAGCGCGGCCTGGAGTTTGGCGTCAAGCTGACCAATACCTTCCCCGTCGACGTGACGAGAAACGAGCTGCCCTCCACCGAGATGTACATGTCCGGCCGTTCGCTGTTCTCGCTGACCATCGAGGCCGCCCGCCGCATTACCGAGCAGTTTGACGGCAAGCTGCGTATCAGCTACTCCGGCGGTGCCACGGTCTACAACATCCGCGCCCTGTATGACGCGGGCATTTGGCCCGTTACCCTGGCGACCGACGTGCTCAAGCCCGGTGGCTACGAGCGCTTTAGCCAGATGGCCGGCGAGTTTACCGATCTGGACGGCAAGCCGTTCGCGGGCGTCTCGCTCGAGGCCGTGACCGCGATCCAGACCGATTCGCTCACCAACCCGCTTTACAAGAAGCCGCTGCGCCCGCTGCCCGACCGCAAGGTCGCCGGCAAGAGCCCGCTCAACGACTGCTTCACCACGCCGTGCCGCACGAGCTGCCCCATCCAGCAGGACATTCCCGCCTACCTGGCGGCTGTTGACGAGGGCCGCTACGAGGACGCGCTCAACATCATCATCGAGCGCAACGCCCTGCCGTTCATCACCGGCACCATCTGCCCGCATCCCTGCGGCCGCGCCTGCGAGCGTGCATTCTACGAGCCCGAGGGCGCCCAGATTCGCGCCAGCAAGCTCAAGGCCGCCCGCGAGGCCATGACCGCCGTGCTGCCCAAGCTGCGCGCCCAGGCCATCGCCAACGACGGCGAGCGCAACGTTGCCGTTATCGGCGGCGGCCCTGCCGGTCTGGCGACGGCGTTCTTCCTGACGCGCGCCGGCGTGCCCGTCACCATCTTCGAGGCCCGCGACTCGCTCGGCGGCGTGGTCCGTCACGTGATCCCCGAGTTCCGTATTGCCAGCGACGATATCTCCCACGACGCCGAGCTCTGCCTGGCCTTTGGTGCCAAGGTGCAGCTCAACGCCCGCGTTGAGTCCATCGACGAGCTCAAGGCTCAAGGCTTTACCGACGTGGTCGTGGCCACCGGTGCCTGGATGCCCGGCTCTGCGGGCCTGGGCGAGGGTGCCGAGCTCGACGTGCTGGAGTTCCTCGAGGCCGCCAAGAAGGGCGAGAAACTCGAGCTGGGCGAGGACGTCGTAGTCATTGGCGCCGGCAACACCGCCATGGACGCCGCCCGCGTGGCCAAGTGCCTGGCTGGCGTGAAGAACGTGCGCCTGGTGTATCGCCGCACCAAGAAGCAGATGCCCGCCGACGAGGAAGAGCTCGATCTTGCTCTTGCCGACGGCGTTGAGTTCTGCGAGCTGCTGGCGCCCAAGGCACTCAACGGCGCCGTGCTGACCTGCGACGTTATGGAGCTTGGCGAGCCGGATGCAAGCGGCCGCCGCAGCCCCGTCGCCACGGGCGAGACCGTCGAGCTTCCCGCCACCACGGTGATCTGCGCCGTGGGCGAGGGCATCGATGCCAGCCTGTACGATGCCGCGGGCGTCGAGCACGACCGTCGCGGCCGCCTTGCCGCCACCTCCACCGGCGTCGAGGGCGTCTGGGCTGCAGGTGACTGCCGTCGCGGTCCGGCCACCGTGGTCGAGGCTATTGCCGACGCCGCCGAGGTCGCCCGTGCCATCGCCGGCGTGGACTTTAACAAGTACGCCGACTGCAACGAGCAGGCCGGTCGCGAGGACACCTGCTACGAGCGCAAGGGATCGCTGTGCCGCGACAAGCGCAACTGCACCAAGACCCGCTGCCTGGGCTGCGGCTCGGTGTGCGAGGTTTGCTGCGACGTGTGCCCCAACCGCGCAAACGTTGCTATTAAGGTGCCGGGCCTGGCCAAGCATCAGGTCGTCCATGTCGATGGCATGTGCAACGAGTGCGGCAACTGCGCTGTGTTCTGCCCCTACCAGGAGGGTCGTCCCTACAAGGACAAGCTCACCCTGTTCTGGAACGAACAGGACATGGAGAACTCCGAGAACGAGGGCTTCCTGGCCGTGGACGAGGATCACTTTAAGGTCCGCGTCGCCGGCACGGTCCGCATTGTCTCGGTCGATGCCGTCAACACCGGCCTTCCCGAGGCCGTCCGCCTGACCATCAAGGCCGTGCGCGACAGCTATCCGTATCTTCTTAAGAAATAGGCGAGTCTCTTATGGCCAAATCCATTCAACATAACGTGGCCTACGTTGCCTGCGGAAGCGGCTGTGCCTCCGCAGGCGGCGACGCCCGCTGCAGCGAAGGCTGCATTGGCTGTGGCGCCTGCGTCACGGCCTGCCCCCACGGCGCCATTGCGCTGGTCGATGGCATCGCCCGCGTGGATCGCTCCAAGTGCACGGGCTGTGGCCTGTGCGGCATGGCGTGCCCGCAGCGCGTGATTGCCTTCGTTCCCGGCTACCAGAACATTCTGGTGCGCTGTAACAACACCGACAAGGGCGCCATTGCGCGCAAGATCTGCGACACGAGCTGCATCGGTTGCGGCATGTGCGCCAAAAAGTGCCCTGCCGGCGCTATCCGCATCGAGGACAACTGCGCCCATATCGACGGCGCGGACTGCCTGTCGTGCGGCATGTGCGCCGTCGTCTGCCCGCATGGCGCCATTCACGACCGCACCGGCATCGCCGCCGGCGTGTAGAAGGGAATCACCATGGCACAGGAATTCACTTTTACCGTTAACGGCGT
>CAJMSG010000084.1:0-7579 GCA_905216105.1 uncultured bacterium
CCGTTCATCATCGTTGATGAGAAGGCCAAGCTCACCGGTATCGAGGACGGCCGTCTTTCCGATATCGCTCCGACCATGCTCACCATGGCTGGTATTGAGCCTTCCGCCGAGATGACGGGCCGCGTGCTCGCCACCGAGGCCTAATAGAAAACAAATACCGTTTTCTAGTAAGGGGGTTGTCCACAACCGGACAACCCCCTTTTTGGTATTTCTGCCATTTCCACCCCGTCCTTGAGTGGCAGGTAGGGGAGAGCGGGGGATTGTGGTACAGTACTGGAGTATAAACTGTTCTATTAAGGAGCTTATCTATGGGTCCGTTCCAGATTCTTCTGTTTGTCGTTTGGGCTGTCTCTGCCGTGGCGCTGACGATTCTCGTCCTGATGCATTCCGGTAAGGGCACCGGCGTTTCGGATATGATCGCTAGCTCGCTGTATAACTCCAGCTCTGCCACGGGCGTCATGGAGCAGAACCTCGACCGCCTGACCGTCATCATGGCTGTCGTGTTTGCCGTGTGCGTCGTGCTGTGCATGTTCTTCTTCCCGCAGGGCATCGTCGGCTACTAAGCACAGCCGCATAAATATTTGAAAAGGGTTCCGTAAGTGCGGGACCCTTTTTGTTTACATATTTGTAACAGAGTCAAAATATCCCCACATACTTCGCCCAACTAAAGAAATTCTCGACCGTTAACCGGAATTAGCCCCAAATTGTGTATAAAATGCGCTACTGTATTGCAAAACGTTGGTCCGTTGTGCATAACCAGCCATAGCAGCGGGCGGCGTTTTGATGGTTCGGATCGGATTGTTTCGACATGTGTCCGACTGAACATTTCTTTGTCCTATCTCATAAGGAGGATGGCATGGCTGATTCTATGTTCCACCAGCCCGTTATGGGTCGTCGCGCCTTTGTTGGCGGCACCCTTGCTGCGAGCTCCATGGCTTTTCTTGCCGCATGCGGCAAGAAGGGCGGCGACGCTTCCGGTTCTGAGTCCGGTTCGACGCTGAACTTCTACATCAACAACCCGGTCTGCATCGACCCCTACAATGTCCAGGAGGACCAGGGCACTCAGGTCGAGTACCAGCTCTTTGACGCTCTGACCTCTTATGACGCCGAGAAGGGCGAGATCGTTCCGCTGGCTTGCGAGTCCTTTGAGGCCAACGACGACGCCACCGAGTTCACCTTCAAGATCAAGAAGGCCAAGTTCCACAACGGTGACGACGTTACCTCCAAGTCCTTCAAGCTCGGTTGGGAGCGTCTGGTCAACACCAAGTCGGCCATCGCTACCGAGTACGGCCCTTCCGAGGTCTCCTATCACCTTTCCATGGTCGAGGGCTATGACGACCTGCTTGCCGGTAACGCTACCGAGCTCAGCGGTGTTACTTGCCCCGACGATGAGACCCTCGTCGTCAAGCTGTCTTCCGCTTACGCCGACTTCCCCTTCGTCGCCTCTCACCCGGCTCTGGCCCCGGTTCCCGAGTGCGCCGAGTCCGATGTCAAGAGCTTCTATCTTGCACCGGTCGGTAACGGCCCGTTCATGATGGACGGCAAGTGGGAGGATGGTCAGGAGATCAACCTCAAGAAGTTCGACGATTACTATGGCGACAAGGCCAAGATCGATGGCATCCACTTCCAGGTCATCAAGGACATGGAGACTGCTTACAAGGAGTTCCAGGCCGGTAACCTCGATGTCTGCGACGTTCCCGTCGCTCAGATCGATGCCGCCAAGAAGGATCGCGGCGTGTCCAAGGACGGCTACACCATGGGTGACGGCGAGCGCATGCTGCTCGGCGCCGAGCCTTCCACGTACTATCTGACCTGCAACACCACGGCCGAGCCGTTCAACAACGCCGACCTGCGCAGGGGCATCTCCCTGGCCATCAACCGTGAGGCCATCTGCAAGACCATCTTCAAGGGTACCCGTACCCCTGCCGACGGCATTGTTCCTCCGGGCATCGATGGCTACAAGGAGGGCGCATGGGAGTTCTGCGCCTACGATGTCGACAAGGCTAACGAGTACCTCGACAAGGTTGCTCCCGCTGGCGCTAACGGGGATCGTGGCATTAGCGTGACCCTTTCCTACAACCAGGACGGCGGTCACAAGGAGATCATGGAGTCCATCATCGGCGACCTCGCCAAGGTTGGCGTTACCGCTGTCTCCGATACCCCTGAGTGGTCTGCCCTGCTCGAGCAGTATCAGAACTTTAACTATCAGTTCGGTCGTCTGGGTTGGATTGCCGACTACCCGATCATGGACAACTTCCTGTATCCGCTGTTCCACTCCGACTCCCTCGGTGGCGATAACCGCTCCGGTTACAACAACCCCGAGTTCGACGCCAAGGTCGACGAGGCTCGTACTATTGTTGACGACGAGGAGCGCGTCGCTAAGATGCAGGAGGCCGACGCAATGGTCGCTGCCGACTGCCCGGTCATCCCGGTGATGTTCTACACGCACACCATCGTCGGCTCCGATCGCATCAAGCACCTCTATGTCGATCCGCAGAAGCACGCCGAGCTGGGTACCGCTGAGCTCGCCTAAGAGTTTGCAGCTTCCGTGAGGGTCAAGTATTTACGTAGACCTCATGGGAAACATACAGTTCTCCCTAACCTGGGGTAAACTGGCTGATGGTAATTTTGGGATGCCGGTCTGGCGATCGGCATCCCATTTAGGTTAATCCCTAGATAGGGGAGTGGTATGGGTAAGTACATCGTTAAACGTGTGCTTCAGTTCATCCCGGTATTTTTGGGCGTTACGCTGATTCTGTTCGCCCTCCAGAATATCGTGCCGGGAGATCCGATCAAGCTGATCGGTGGAGACAAGGCTCTGTCCCCCGAGGTGGAGCTTCAGCTTCGCGTTCGCTATCACCTGGTCCAGTCGGACGAGGACGGCAACGCGATCCTTGACGAGAACGGCGACCCCGTTCAAACGTCGCTCGTGGACCGTTACTTGTATTACATGAACGGCCTGCTTCATGGCGATCTGGGCAATTCGTATCAGCGCAAGCTGCCGGTTACGGAAATCTTTGCCCAGAAGTATCCGTATACGGTCAAGCTTGCCGCGTGCGCCATCGTGCTCGAGGCAATCATGGGTATCGGTGCGGGTATCATTTCGGCGGTTAAGCGTTATTCCTTCTGGGATATTTTGGTAACGCTCACCACGTCGATTCTCGTTGCCGTCCCGGCTTTCTGGCTCGGTATGTTGCTGCAGCTGTTCTTTGGCGTCATTCTCAAGGACGCCACGGGCGGTGCATTCTCCATGCCGATTTCGGGTGCCGGCGGTTCCAGCTCTCAGTATCAGGATTGGATGCACTATGTGCTTCCGACCATTACGCTGGCTTCGGTTTCGACCGCTTATGCCGCCCGCATTATGCGCTCGCAGCTGCTTGACGTCATGAACCAGGATTACATCCGTACGGCAAAGGCGAAGGGTCTCTCCAATCGCGCGATCATCGTCAAGCATGCGCTTAAGAATGCACTCATCCCCGTCGTTACCTATATTGGTGTCGACTTTGGTGGCATGCTTTCGGGCGCCATCCTGACCGAGACGGTCTTTAACTGGCCCGGTATCGGCTATGAGGTCTATCGCGCCATTAGCATGCGTGACTGGCCCATCGTTATGGGCGGCGTTACGCTCATCGTCGTCGTCGTTATGGTGATCAACCTGCTCGTCGACATTAGCTATGCATTCCTCGACCCGCGCATCCGCCTTGGCGGTCCGTCGGATAAGGCCTAAGGGAGGTACGTCTCATGCAGGAAACTGATTCTCAGTCTCAGGAGCAGGCTACCGCCACCAAGGCCGCATCTGCTCCCGCCAAGTCCCGCACGCTGTGGGGCGACGCTTTTAAGCGTCTTCGCAAGAACAAGCTCGCCGTTATCGGTGTCTGCTGGATCATCATCGTCGTTTTGGTTGCCCTGACCGCAGATCTGTGGGCTAAGCCCTGGCTCGGTTCGCCGACGGCTTCCGACTCGACCACCATGGCCGAGACGTCGCTGTTGGCTCCGTGTGCAGAGCACCCGTTTGGCACCGACGCCCTTGGTCGCGACATTCTCGTCCGCGTTATCTACGGTGCGCGCGTTTCGCTGTCTGTCGGAATTATGGCCACCGCGATTTCCACGCTGATCGGTCTGGTCATGGGTGCTCTGGCCGGTTTCTACGGCGGCATCTGGGATACGATCATCATGCGCTGTGCGGACATCTTCCTGGCGTTCCCGTACGTGCTGTTCGTTGTCGCCATGATCGCCGTTATCGGCCGTGGTCTTCAGAACGTCTTTATCGCCATCGGTATTCTCGGCTGGCCTTCGATTGCGCGCGTCTTCCGCTCTGCAATCTTGACGGTCAAGGAAAACGACTATGTTGACGCTGCGCGCGCGATGGGTGCATCCGATGCTCGTATCGTCGTGCGTCACATCTTCCCGAACTCCGTCGCCTCTATCGTGGTCTACGCAACCATGAACATTGGTGGCGCCATTCTGACCGAGTCCGCTCTGTCCTTCCTCGGCATGGGCGTTATTCCGCCTACGCCTTCGTGGGGCTCCATGATTCAGGACGGTCAGCAGTATCTTCTGACCGCTCCCTGGATGATGATCATGCCCGGTCTGGCAATTCTCTCGACGGTGCTCGCCTTCACCCTGCTGGGTGACGGTCTGCGCGACGCCCTCGACGTCAAGATGAAGGACGCATAAGGATGAAGAAGAACAAGAACTATGTGGACCTGAAGGACCAGCCGGTTCCCGAGGGCCAGCATCTGCTCGAGGTCGATGACCTTAAGATGTATTTCCACACCGAGGATGGCGTCGTTCGCGCTGTCGACGGTGTGTCCTACACGCTCGATCGCGGCGAGACCCTGGGCGTCGTCGGTGAGTCCGGCTCCGGTAAGTCCGTGACCGCCATGACCATCATGGGCCTTATCTCGATGCCTCCGGGAAAGATCGAGGGCGGTGACGTTCGCTATCGCGGTCGTTCTATCCTCGAGATGACCGAGGAAGAGATGCAGCACATTCGCGGTAACGATATCGCGATGATCTTCCAGGATCCTATGACCTCCTTGAACCCGGTCTATAAGATCGGCAAGCAGGTAGGCGAGGGTCTTCGTCTGCACCGTGGCTACTCCAAGCAGGAGGCGCTCAAGCGCGCCACCGAGCTTTTGGACCTCGTTGGCATTCCCGAGCCCGAGAAGCGCGTCAATGAGTATCCGCACCAGTTCTCTGGCGGTATGCGTCAGCGCGTCATGATTGCCATGGCTCTTGCCTGCGATCCCGATATTCTGATTGCCGACGAGCCCACGACTGCCCTGGACGTTACCATTCAGGCTCAGATTATTGAGCTTATGCAGGAAATGCAGGAGAAGAACGGCAACGCCATCATCATGATCACCCATGACCTGGGCGTTGTCGCCGATATGGCTGACAAGATCATGGTTATGTACGCCGGCCGTCCCGTCGAGTTCGGTACTGCTGAGGAAATCTTCTACGAGAGCCGCCACCCCTACACCTGGGGCCTTATCCGCTCCATCCCGGAGCAGGCCATCGAAGAGAAGAAGCCGCTTACGCCGATTCACGGCAACCCGCCTTCGCTCATGAACCTGCCTGAGGGCTGCGTCTTCTCTCCTCGCTGCCCCTATGCGACGGACAAGTGCCGCAAGCAGCGCCCCGAGCGCGTTGTCACCGAGTCTGGTCATTACTCTGCGTGCCACTACTCCGGTGACCCCGAGTTTCTCAAGAACGCTCCTGAGACGTCCCGTACGCGCAAGGATTCCAAGAAGGGAGGCGAGGCGTAATGGCAGATACCAACGAGCGTACTCCGTTGCTGAAGGTCGAGCACCTCTCTAAGGAGTTCCCCGCTGAGTCCGGCATGTTCGCCAAGCGTTTTTCCAAGCGTGTCGTCTCTGCTGTAAATGACATCTCTTTTGAGATTTATCCTGGCGAGACCTTTGGTCTGGTTGGTGAGTCTGGTTGCGGTAAGTCCACGACGGGTCGCACCATCATGCGCTTGACCAAGCCGACCGCCGGTAAGGTGTTCTTCCAGGGCAAAGATGTTGCCGAGATGAGCAAGCATGAGATCAAGGACATGCGTCGCGAGATGCAGTTTATCTTCCAGGATCCTTATGCTTCGCTGAACCCTCGTATGACCATTGGCGAGATCGTCTCCGAGCCCATGACCATTCACGGCGTGGGCACCAAGGAGGAGCGTATTGAGCGCGTCCGCGAGCTGCTGGACGTCGTCGGTCTGAACCCCGAGCACATCAACCGCTATCCGCACGAGTTCTCCGGCGGTCAGCGTCAGCGTGTCGGCATTGCCCGCGCGTTCGCTCTGAAGCCCAAGCTGATCATCTGCGACGAGCCCGTTTCCGCTCTGGATGTTTCCATCCAGGCACAGGTCCTGAACCTGCTCAAGGAACTTCAGGACAAGTTTGGCACGGCGTATCTGTTTATCGCCCACGACCTGTCCGTCGTGCAGCACATCTCCGATCGCGTTGCCGTTATGTACCTGGGCAAGATGGTCGAGGTTTCGGACTGGAAGACGCTCTACAGCGAGCCTCACCATCCGTACACGCAGTCGCTGCTGTCTGCCGTGCCGGTTCCCGATCCGGATATTCAAAAGACCCGCAAGCGCATCATCCTCGCCGGCGATCCGCCGTCGCCGCTGGATCCGCCGACCGGCTGCCGTTTCCACACGCGCTGCCCGATCGCGCAGGGCATCTGCTCCGAGAAGCTGCCTGAGTTTAAGGAAGTTGCCCCGGGCCACTGCTGCGCCTGTCACTTCGCGGAGCCGTTCCCGATCAAGGAATCGCACATCGACCTGTAGTCGGTTGTTATCGTCTGGGCCCGCCCTGGTGTTACTTTTCAGAACGTCCTCGGACATGTCGGAAGCCCCGCTGCGCGCTACGCGCTGCGGGGCTTCCTCCGTCCTGCGGGATGTTCTGAAAAGTAACAACGGGTCGGGCCCTGCGGTAAATCGGCAGGGGGAGTGTGATTCCTTGATCGCTCACTTAATCTAATGGAAAAGATAGCGAGGCCGGAGCTTTAGCTCCGGCCTCCACATATAAGGGCTCGGCAAAGCCGAGCCACTAAATTTATATCAGCCCCAGAACATGTTTGAGAACTGTGCATGGAGTACGTAGACGTAGGGTCGGAATGGGGGCAACTTCCCAACGCATTCCGCAGGGGGCGATATATTTTGTAGCGCGAAGCGCGAATCAAAATATACCGTATGCCCGAGGACGCGTTGGGAAGTTGCCCCCATTCCGGCCCGGACATACGGATCTACCTGCGTATTTACAAATTCGTAAACTTTTTTCAAAAAAGTGCTTGCACAGTTCTCGAATCATAGGTTATTATCTTCCTCGTTGAACGCGCGGGTCCAACAAAACGAACCGTGAATCAACACAGCATGTCGGAGTGGCGGAATTGGCAGACGCGCTAGCTTGAGGTGCTAGTGACCGCTTTTTGGTCATGCGGGTTCAAGTCCCGCCTCCGACACCATCGCATTTGAGAAGCCTCTTCGGAGGCTTTTTTGTTACCGATAGACGGTGAGGTCCACGATGGAAACGCTTGAGCGCAACGAGTGGGCAGACGTTGCCCAACT
>CAJMSG010000085.1:0-7571 GCA_905216105.1 uncultured bacterium
TTGAGCAGCACGAGGGCCGAGTTGCCCACATCGTACATAACCCAGTTACGCTCGAGCTTGGTGTATTTCATGGACAGGGCCCCTTCGTATTCGCCCGATATGCAGTTAGTTCATCGTACCCCAATTGTCCAGAGGCGCCGGTAAGGATTCGGCAAAGGGGCACGCACGAGCCCTACTCCTCGCGGTCGAACTCTTCGTCGGCGCCGAGCACACGGCCGCTGTAGTTGACGTGACCGGTCACGGCCTCCATGTCGCCTGTTTCGATAAAGCGGGCGACCGTGCACTCGTAATCGACCAGCGCGCGGTCAAAGACCTCGGGGAAGCTCTCGTTCGAGACCCCATCGGTAAAGGGATTCTTCCACGTCAGATGGCCCAGATTGCCGGTGCGCTCGGGCGGCTCGGTCGTCACGCGGTGAGCAAGGCCATCGAGCAGGGAGTAGTCGTGTACTAGGCCCTCGACCAGGGCAAGTGCACGCGTCTTGGCCGAGCCCGCCGGCTCAATGGCGCGATAGAGCAGCTGCATGTCGGCAACGGCGGCCCCGTACTCCCCCGCCGGGATATCGATACCGTACACACGCCCGGCAACATAGCTCATCAGCACGCCGGCCACGCGATTGATGCGGTCGGTAGTAACGATCTCGCCCGCCGGCGGATAGTCGTCGACCGTGGCGCCGTCGCGCTTGACCTGCAGCATCAGTACGTCCAGGTCGCTCTCGAGCACCGCATGGACCTGGCTGCCCGAAGCCTCGAGCTCGGGATCGGAATCCACAATGCCAAACTGCTGCTCGTAGACAAAGGGGTGGGCATTGCGGTCGAGCACATAGTGCGACAGAAGGCCCAGCGCAAAGGCGCGGCCCAGATTGGCATCGCGCGGCTGCAGGCGCGACACGCCGTCGCGCAGGCACGAGAACTGGCGCGACATGCGCGAGCGGTGCATGACTTGAGCAAGCGACGTGCAATCGGAAACGCGCGGCGTCAGGATGTGGAAGAAAAACGGGTCGGGGCCCTGGTTGCCCAGGATAAAAGCAATGCGTTCCTCGTCGGACGTAATGACGCCCTGCGGCAGACGCTCGATGCTTTCCTCGCCAAATAGATGATGGGTGATGAGCGCAGGCATAATAATCCTTTCGATTTCATTCGATGTCACCCATTATGCCCATCGCACGGTCATGCCAAACCTGCGGCGGTAAACGACGGTGTACAGGTCGCCTATGCAAGCCCCAGATGAGCCTTGACCTCGGCGGCACGACGACGGGACACGGGCACCGTCGAGCTCACGCGATCGAGTCGAAGCTCCATAAGTCCCGTGGAGCCGATCTCGACATTATGCACGTCTTCCAAATTAACCAGATAGCTGCGGTGGACGCGGATAAAGCCCTCGGAGGCCAGGCGACGCTCGAGCGAGGAAATCGACTCATTGATCAGGTACGTCCCCTCGGCGCAGACGGCGTTGCAAAAATCGGCGCGCGCCTCAAAGTAGCAGACATCCGCCACGGGAATGAACACCTTTTTGCCCCCGCGATCCACCGTCAGGCGCAAAGGCTGGCGCGGAGCATGGACGACACGGCGAGCGCCCAGGGCAGTCTCGATCTTGTCAAGCGCCTTTGACAGGCGGGCATCCTCAACCGGCTTGACGACATAATCGACAGCATCGAGGTTATAGGCATCGGCCGCATACTCGGCAAACGCCGTCACAAACACCACGACCGGCGGCCTCTTTAGGTTTTGCAGGGTCTCGGCAAGCTCAATTCCCGAGCGACCGGGCATGGTAATGTCTAAAAACAGCACGTCGGGCTTGTTCGACAGAATCAACTCCACGGCCTCGGTGACATTGCCCGCCTCGGCAATCTGACCCACACGCGTATCCTTTTCCAACAGATAGCGTAGCTCAGCCCTAATTGGGGGCTCGTCATCAACCACCAGGATGTTCCAGCCTTCGGACATATGCGCTTCCCCTCTTTTTCTCTCAATCCAACCGTGTGCTACACCGTTAGCGGTGCCGGCTCATGCGGCTCGCCGTTCAACTCAACGATGACCTGCGTCCCCACGCCCTCCTGGGACTTCACGCGCATGCCAGAATCTTCTCCGTAAAAGAAATGGATGCGCTGAAGCACGTTGAAGAGCGCCAGGCCGCAACCTCGCTTGACGGAGCCGTCGGCGGTAATGCTCTCGGGCTCCTCTCGGCGATGCTGCTCAAACAGATGCGCACAGACTTCTTCGCTCATACCGATGCCGTCATCTTCGACGATGATCTCCAAGCCGTCATCGGTCTCAAAAGCCCTAACACGAATAGAAAGCGGCTCGGTCTCGCGCTGCGCATGCTTGATGCAGTTTTCGAGCAGCGGCTGCAAGATAAACGGCGGTACCAGGCTGTCGCGCACCTCAAAGTCGATGTCGACCGAAACGCGCAGACGGCCGTCGCCATACCGAGCCTGCATAAGATTGATATAACGAGTGCCCTGTTCCACCTCGTGCTCGAGCGTGGTGAGCGTATCGGAGTCAGAAAGCGTCTGTCGATAGTAGTTGGAAAAGTCGATCAGCAACGATCGCGCCTTGTCGGGCTCGGTTCGAACGAGCGACACGATCGTGCTAATGGTATTGAATAGAAAATGCGGGTCGACCTGCGACTGCAGGGCACGAAGCTCAACGCGGGCTGTGAGCTCGTCCTGGCGCTCGAGCTCAAAGCTGGCGAGCTGCGTGGAAATGAGGTCGGCAAAGCCCGAGGCAAGGGCCGTCTGGCGCATATCGATGCTGCTCAGGCGGGGATAGTACAGCTCGAGCGTACCCACACAATGCCCGCGCACGGTAAGCGGCGCGACAATGCCGGCGCGCAGGCGGGGAAAATAACCGCCCGTCTCATTGGATGTGTCACGCGAAAACACGCTCTGCTCGCCCGTCTCAATCACACTGAGCGTGGTCTTGAGCACGACCGGGGTGCCGGCAGGGCACTTTGCCGAGTCCTCGCCCCAGCTTGCCAACACCTGTTTGCCATCGGTAAAGCAGATGGCAGAGGCGATGGTCTCGGACAGGATGATTTTAGAGGCGCCCAAGGCCGCTTCGGGCGTAAGGCCGCGCGACGTGTAGGCGAATATTTTTGATGCGATGGCGAGCGTACGGTCGGTTGCACTCGACGTGAGGTCGTCGGGGACCACAAAGACATACGAGAAAAAGAAGCACAGCATGACCAGGCCGGCAATAACGACAACGCCCGGAACGGGATTGGGATTATCGGTTAAATCCCAGATAAGCAGCAGGATAAGCGCCGGAACGACAGCACCAAGCAGGATGGCCTGGACCACATGCTGGGCCGTACGAAAGACCTTGGTAGAGTTGTAGCTCTTGCCCAGAATCAGCCTGTTTAAATCCACCGTCATCCCCTTTTATCTATCGCACCCATAGCAATAAAGAGGGCCGCAAGCGACCCTCTCCATTGCATTATGCAATCAAATACTGTGTTTTACACTCAGTCGTCGATGAACGGTAGTTTAGGCGCTGTATTTGTTGGCCTCGCCAAAGGTGCCCGCCTCGACGATCCAGCCGTCCTTCATGATGACGTCCATGTTGTCGGTGTTGAGCACGTGGATGTCGGCGGCGACGTCACCGTTGACAACCAGCAGGTCGGCGCACTTGCCGGCCTCGATGGAACCGGTCTCGTCC
This sequence comes from uncultured bacterium, assembly GCA_905216105.1. Classification (GTDB taxonomy): domain Bacteria; phylum Actinomycetota; class Coriobacteriia; order Coriobacteriales; family Coriobacteriaceae; genus Collinsella. The sequence goes on from CAJMSG010000085.1 coordinate 3,658, forward strand.
TCGATGTGGCACATCTTGGCACCGTTGAGGGTGGCGCAGGTGATGGTCTCGACCGGGGTGAAGCCGATCTTGTCGACGAACTCGTACATCTCCTCGATGGAGCAGGTGCCGTACGGGGTGACGAAGGAGAAGGAGTCGGAGCCGATCGTCATGACGACGCCGCGCTTCTTGGCCTCGCGCAGGCAGTCGTAGTTGCGCTGCAGCTCCTTCTCGACCAGGGTGCCCTCGTACTTGTCGTGCAGCTCGGGGACGTAGACGGGCGGATAGGTGGCGTACCAGGTGGGCAGAAAGGCGATCGTCGGGGTGAAGAAGGTGCCCTGCTCGGCCATGAGGTCCATGGTGCGCTCATCGATATCGAAGCCGTGAATCAGCTGCTCGCAGCCAAAGCGAACGGAATCGTAGGCGGCGGCGTGGTTGTTGTAGCAGTGACTCCACACGGGGATGCCGACCATCTTTGCCTCTTCGACCACGGCCTGGATCTCCTCGGAGCAATAGTGCTGGTCGCGACCGGAATCCCAACGCCAGATGCCGCCACCGGTAGCCCAGATCTTGATGGCATCGGGGTTCTCGCGCAGGCGACGACGGACGGCCTTGCGCAGATCCCAAGGACCATCGACCTGGTCGCCCCAGGGATGGGATTCCTTGTTGAGCTCCTGGGTGCAGTGGTGGGAGTCACCGTGGCCGGCAACGCGGCAGAAGCCCAGACCGGTGGCCAGAACGCGCGGGCCCTTAAAGACGCCCTTGTCGATGCAGTCACGGATCTGGATACCAAAGCGGCCGATCTCGCAGACGGTGGTGAGGCCGTGGGTGAGGCAGTCGTAGGCCTGCTTGACGGCGACGGCCTGCTTCTCGAGGAGCGGCTGCATGACCCAGTCGGTGTCATCGTCGGTCAGGTTGCCCGAGAAGTGCAGGTGGGTGTCGATCAGGCCGGGAAGGACGGTCTTGCCGGCGGCGTCGATAACCTCAACGCCCTCGGGAAGGTCCTGCATAGCACCGGCATACTCGATCTTGCCGTTGTCGTCGACGAGAACGAGGGAGTTCTCGACCGGCTCGGCACCGGTACCGTCGATGAGTTTGCCGCCAACGATTGCGTACTTAGTGGACATGGTTCCTCCTTATGGATCCATATAGTGGGCGAGGCCATGTTGGGTTATGGCCTCACAAAGCTACCCAAGTGGTGCCGGGTTCGGTGCGCGGAAGAGAGGGGTCCGCGCACCCGATCCGCCCCGGCTAGGCGTCATTTTTTGCGGGAATTGGTGAAGGCCATGAGGGCCAGGCCAACGGCCAGCCAGCCGATCACGATGCTCCACTCCACCATGTTGAGGGAGGCGGGAGAGAACGGGACCACGAGCAGGCCGATGATGACGGCGCAGGCAGCGACAGCGAGGCTGATGCCAAACTTGCCGCCGGGCACCTCGTAGGGACGAGGCAGGTCGGGCTCGGTGAAGCGCATGCGCAGGCAAGCGAGGGCGACCATGCCGCAGGAGAAGATGAAGGCGAGAGCCGACACGTTGGTCAGAGGGATGAGCATGTTCTTGCCCAGGAACGGACCGATGACGGTGATGACGCCCAGAACGACGCAGGCGAGCTTGGGAGCGCCGGACTTGGGATCGACCTCGGCGAACTTCTCGGGCAGCTGGCCCTTGCGGCCCATGGCGAGCATGATGCGGCTCGTGGCGCCGTAGAAGGAGTTCATCGGGCCCATGGGTCCAAGCGTGGCGATGACGAGCATGGCCAGGTACAGGAGCATGTTGATGCCCTTGAGGCAGGCAAGCGCGGGAACCGGGCTCTTAACAAACTCATGCCAGTCGAGGATGGTGCCGAACGAGTAGATGCAAACCATGTAGAAGCCGCCGGCGGCCAGCAGGGCCAGGGAGATGATCTTGCCGAACTTGTTCCAGTTGAGGCCCTCGGCTGCTTCCTCAGCCTGCTGAGGAATAGTATCGAAGCCGGCGTAGAAGAACGGGGTCAAAACCAGGACCGACACGATGCCGGCGAACAGGCTGGTGCCCTCGGTAGCGGGCTTGCCGCCGCCAGCACCGGTGACCTGGGAGAACACGGGCATGGCGTGTTCCGGCGAACCGGTGAACAGCGAGACACCCATGGCGAGCAGCATGCCGCAGAGCAGAGCCTTGGTCAGGAAGGCCTGGAGCTTGGCAGCCGAGCTGGCACCGCGGAAGTTGAGGAAGATGACGTAGACTGCAAAGCCGAGCGCGATTAGCGTCGGGAACAAGTAAACGTCGGCGCCCAAGATGGTGTAGAGCTTGACGGCGCGCAGCCACTCAAGACCGGGCAGGCTGCCGAACATCTCGGACACGAGGGTCGAAATGGCGATGGCCTCCCACGGGCACAGGATGCCGTTGCCCAGGGCCAGGAGCCAACCGGTGATGTAGCTCAGCGTACGGCCAAAGCTACGGTCGACATACTCGACGATGCCGCCCGAGATGGGGATAGCAGCCGTGAGCTCACCGAAAACAGCTCCGACGGGCACGAGGAAGATTGCACCCAAGAGGAATGCGATCATAGCGGGAACGGGGCCGCCGCCCACGACCATCCAGTCGCCGACCTGCAGAACCCAACCGGTACCGATGATGGCACCGAAACCGATGGTGAAGAAGTTCCAGAGCGAAAGCGTTTTCTTCATGCCACCGTTACCTTCGACTGCAACTTCTGCGTTCTTGTCCGCCATTGTTCCCCTCCTTTCCTTATTGACGCCTCTTTGGCGTCACCCCTTGCGCGGTCTGTTTTGCCGCGCGCTTTTATTTCGTGGCTTTAAGATACGGCCTTGGCACAGCAGCGCCGCTTGTGGCTCGACCGAAGGCAGAACTGCAAAACGAGCGGCGCCGTTTTTGGGACGAACGGCACGGTTTGCCGCTCATTGTTGCCGCCCGCCCAACGGGCGTACGCTCATCGGGCGCATAGAGAGATGTTTTTGAGGCCGTGTGTTTTGCGCCTTTCGTACCGTTTACCGAGCTTTTGACGCGCAGACCCATTTGTTGCACATCTTTTTTGTAGGATAGACAGGTTATACATGAGACAAGGCGGTACGAATGGCATACGGATACAACGACGGTGATCAACGGCGACAAAGCGTTCGCCTTGCTGGCCGCACCATGCCGACGCCTAGAAGTGCCACGAGCAGCAATCCGCAACGCCCTCAAGAGCAACCCAGGCCTTCGTCTCGGCAGCAAACAAGCAGAACACGGCAGAGTGGCCGTCCGAGCACAGGCACAAGCGCGCAGCAAGATAGCCGCTTGGGCGCGCGCACTCGACAGCGTCAGGCCGAGGTTCCGCAACTGCACCGCAACGGCGCACGTCAGCCCGGCATCCATATCAACCGCTTCTTTTCGCATCCCCAAGGCGGACGCGACGGCAAGCCCTACCGCTCGACATCGTACGTGAATGCCCCCGCCCTGCCGGCTCGTCGGCTTCGCCTCGCACTGTGCTCTATCCTCATCTGTCTGGTCTTTGTGCTTATGAGCTCCTGTATGTCCCACGGCTCGGCCGGCCTTGAGCCCACCGCCGAGGACAAGCTGCTCAAGGCCCCCGTCGCGCCCGGTTATTCTTTTGCCTTTTCGACCCCGCGCTCGCAATGGCAAGCCGGCGCGATGCCCCATATCTATCAGATCGACCCTGCGTGGTCGGAGCTGCCTTACGCCGGCGGCACCATCCGCCAAAATGCATGCGGGCCCACGTGCCTCACCATGGTCTATATCTTTAAGACGGGACGCACCGATATGACCCCCGTCGATATGTGCGCGCTTTCCGAGGCTGGCAATTACGCCCCCACCGGTGCAACCGAATGGTCGTTTATGACGAGCGGCGCGTGGCAGTTGGGACTTAACGGAACGGAGCTCCATAACGATCGCGACTCGATGACTCAGGCGCTGCGTTCGGGAGCGCCCGTCATCGCC
>CAJMSG010000086.1:0-7514 GCA_905216105.1 uncultured bacterium
CACGGCACCCTGGAGCTCGTGGAGCCGGGCGTCCCCGTGTTCCTGTTCATGGGCGAGGACGAGAACCGCAAGCTCGACGAGCGCGTCCGCGCGTTCCTGACTCGTGGCGTCACCGGCGACACCGACATCAACATCATCGACACCGCCGAGTTCGCCATCCCCGGCCTTGACGACGACTTCCGCGTCATCGTTTCCCCGTGGATCCTGACGGTGCTCGTGACTGACCGCCTGGCTCGCTACTACGAGACGGTCACCAAGCACAACCTCAAGTATCGTCGCTACTATCACCAGTTCGACTACTAAAGCCAAGCGCGGGGACGCGTCAGTCACGGAAGGATTCGCAGAATGAGACAGTACATCATCGCCAGCCATGCGCACTTCGCTACCGGCATCAAGGAGAGCATTGAGCTGCTCTCGGGCGCTCGCGACAACGTCCATGACCTTTCAATGTTTGTCGATGATCGCATGGACGTGGCCGAGGAGGCCCAAAAACTGCTGGCAGGCATGTCTGCTGACGATGATGTCGTCGTCTGCACCGACCTCTTTGGTGGCAGCGTCAACAACGAGTTCACCAAGATCGTCCAGACGCGTCCCCGCACCTACCTTGTCACCAACATGAACCTTCCGCTGCTCATCCAGCTGCTGTTCTCCGATGAGTCGGCGCCGGTCGAGGAGACGATTCGCGCCATCGTCGCTGCGGACGATACGCGCGTGAAGTTTGTCAACGATCTTTTGGTCGATGACGACGAGGAAGAAGAGTTCTAATCCGCAGCGCCTACTGACACGCCGTAAGACGGCACAAGACCTTTGGGGGGTCACATTATGATTCAGCTACTTCGCGTCGACCATCGTCTGCTTCATGGCCAGGTCGCAGTCTCTTGGGTCCAGGGCCTCGGCTCCAACTGCATCTTCTGCGTGGGCGACAAGGTCGCCAACGACCCGGTATGGAAGACCACGCTCAAGATGGGCAAGCCCGCCGGCTGCAAACTCGTCATCAAGGATATGGCGAACGCCATCGAGGCTATCAACTCGGGCGTGACCGACAAGTACAAGATGATCATCTGCGTCGCCACTATCGCTGAGGCAAAGCAGCTTGTTGAGGGCTGCCCGCAGATTAAGTCGGTCAACCTGGGCAACACCAAGCCCAAGGACGAGAAGCGCCCCGATGCTCGTCAGGTCTCTCGTCAGATCTTCCTGACCGCAGCCGAGGAAGCCGATGTGCGCGAGATGCTGGATCGTGGCGTTGAGGTCGAGATTCGACCCCTGGCCGATGACCCCAAGGTTGACTGCGCCAGCGTGCTCTAGGCGTTTGAATTCGAAGAGTCTGAGATCTTCGTAGTGTCCTATTAGGAAAGGGGGATGTATGCTTACCCAAGCAATCCTCATCGGACTTATCGCCGCATTTGGTAAGTTCGACTTCCAGCTCGGTACGCTCTATGCGTTCCGCCCCATCGTCCTGTGCCCGCTCGTGGGTCTGGTGCTGGGGGACCTGCAGTCCGGCCTCGCGATCGGTGCGAGCCTGGAGCTGCTGTTCATGGGCTCGATTTCCATCGGCGCCTACGTGCCGCCTGATGAGACGATCGGCGGCGTGCTCGCCTGCGCCTTCGCTATCCAGCTGGGCCAGAGCACCGAGGCAGCCATCGCGCTTGCCATGCCCATCGCCACGCTGTGCCTTGCCATCAAGAACATCCTCAACGCCGCCCTGCCGATCCTGGTTGACCGCGCTGATGTCTTCTCCGGCCAGGGCAACCTTAAGGGTGTCTATGCGATGCACTTCCTGATCGGTTTAACCGGCATCATCATGGCGTTCCTGCTGTGCTCGCTGTCGTTCTATCTGGGTGCTGACGCTATCCAGGGCGTGCTCGACTTTATCCCCGACTTTGTTCTTGCTGGCTTTGGCGTTGCAGCCAACATCCTGCCGGCCATGGGCTTCGCCATGCTCGGCCGCCTGGTGCTCACCAAGCAGCTCGTGCCCTTCTACTTCCTGGGCTTCCTGCTGTGCTCCTACGCCAACGTGCCCGTCCTGGGCGTCGCCCTGATCGCCATCATCATCGGCATCGACAAGTTCGACCTGCTGGGACTCGGCGGAGCCCAGCCCCAGCTCTCCGCGGAAGGGGATGAGGACGATGACTTCTAGTCCCGAGAACAAGATCACGCGCTCCGACCTCATCAAGAGCGCCGTCAACACCGGCGCCCTGGGCATGGAGTTCTCCTGGACCTACTACAAGCAGATGAACATCGCCTTCTGCCTGATGGTCGCCAACATGCTCAAGAAGATCTACGCCGGCCGCCCCGACGACTACGCCGAGGCCCTGCACCGCCACTGCGCGTTCTTCAACATCACCGTCCAGTTCGCCCCGTTCGTGGGCGGCATCGCGATGGCCATGGAGGAGAAGGTCGCCCGCGGCGAGATCGAGCCGGAGAGCGTCAACGACGTCAAGGCCGCCCTCATGGGCCCGCTGTCGGGCATCGGCGACTCCATCTTCCTGTCGACGCTGCGCGTGGTCGCCGCCGCGGTGGGCATCAGCCTGTGCCAGGCCGGCAACCCCTTCGGCCCCATCGCCTTCCTGCTCATCTACAACGTCCCCGGCTTCGCGCTGCGCATCTGGGGCGCCGTCAAGGGCTACGAGCTGGGCGTGGGCTTCCTGGACGAGGCCCAGAGGACCGGCCTCATGCAGAAGATCATGACCTGCGTGGGCATCGTGGGCGTCATGGTCGTGGGCGCCATGTGCAAGGACATGTTCTGGGCCAGCATCCCGGTGGCCATCGGCTCGGGCGACGACGCCCAGACCCTCCAGGACATCCTGGACGGCATCATGCCCGGCATGCTCGGCATGATCGCCTTCTGGCTGTACTACTGGCTGCTGTCCAAGAAGATCAATCCCATGGTGCTGATCGTTGCCACCATGGTCGTGGGCATCATCGGCGCGTTCTTCGGCGTGCTGGCGTAGGCTCCTGCGTTCTATTCTGCCCCCAAGGGAAACGGCGACCCATTGCGGTCGCCGTTTTTTATTATCGAAAGCTAGCTGGAGGTGCTTCGTGATTCGATCTGACAATCCACCCGATAATGGCGTGAGCGGGGCGATGTATCTATTTGGCACGGCGCTCTTGTGGAGCTTTATCGGCATCCTCGTTCGCGCCAATTCGCAGTCGGCCCTTTTGATTGGCTCCGTCACGTCGATCTTCATGGCGCTGTTCATCTTGTTTGTTGGTAGGCCAAGGCTGCGCATCAGTCGCCTGATTGTCCTTGTGGCCGTCTGCAACTTTGTGACGGGCACCACGTTCAACTTCGCTAACCAACTCACATCGGTCGGCAACGCGATTGTTCTGCAGTACACCTCGATGATCTTTGTCATCGTGTACCAATCGCTTGCATCGCGCACGCTGCCCTCGACGGCAAAGATATTCTCCGTGGTGGCCGCCTTTGCGGGTATGGGACTCTTCTTTTTGGGCGATTTGAGCGCCGAGGGCATGCTCGGCAACCTGCTCGCTGTCATTTCCGGCGCTACGTTTGGGCTGTGCTTCTTCCTGAATGCGCGCCCCGATGCGTCGCCTATGGTGTCGTCGCTTATATCGTGCGGGATTTCGATGCTGCCGATTTTCTATTTCGCCGGTAATCTGGGGGCCGTCAAGCCCTTTGAGTGGGGCCTCATGCTGGTGCATGGCCTGTTTTGCAGCGGGCTGGCGAGTGTTCTGTATGCCAAGGGAATCGCGCGTACCAATGCGTTTGCCGCCAACTTGGTCTGCATGAGCGAGGTCGTGCTTGCACCTTGCTGGTCGGCGCTGTTCTTTGGCGAGGTCTTTAGCTGGAACGAGTTTTTGGGCGCGGCGATTATCGTCTCGGTCATCGTTGCCAACCTGGTTTCCGATGCCTTTGGCGACGGTTTTCTCGTTGCGCTCGTTCATCGTCGCAACAGGGATTGCGCCTGAGGGGCAATACCCGCCGTTTACGGATAAAAACACCCCGCTGAGCGAGTGGTATTAAATAGTAAGAACCTGCATACCTATAATTGGTATCAAATCATTTGTGCCTGGTATGGGTGTTAGCAGCACGCCAGGCGCGCTTCGAGCCATATGGTCGAGTTCCCGGATTGATATCAGATGTGCGCGCAACGGGAGCCGGCTATGACTCGAGACCCTATATTGGAGGAACCATGCTTACCCAAGCAATCCTCGTCGGCTTAGTCGGAGCCTTTGGCTGCCTCGACTACCAGCTCGGCACCCTCTATGCGTTCCGCCCCATTTGCCTGTGCCCGCTCGTGGGCCTGGTGCTGGGGGACCTGCAGACCGGTCTTGCCGTAGGCGCAAGCCTGGAGCTGCTGTTCATGGGCTCGATCTCCATCGGCGCCTACGTGCCGCCTAACGAGACGGTTGGTGGCGTGCTCGCCTGCGCCTTTGCGATTCAGCTCGGCCAAGGTACCGAGACGGCTATCGCACTGGCTATGCCCATCGCCGTGCTTTCGCTGACCATCGGCAATATCACCAATGCGATCTTCCCCGTCTTTGTGGACATGGCAGACAAGTTTGCCCTTAAGGGAAACCTCAAGGGTATCTACGCAGTGCACTGGGGCATTGGCCTTTGGGGCTGCCTTGAGTACTTCCTGCTTTGCGGCGGCGCCTTCTATCTGGGCTCCGATGCCATCCAGGGCCTGCTCGACTTTGTCCCGTCTTTCATCATTGATGGTTGCGGCGTCGCCGCCAACATCCTGCCGGCCATGGGCTTCGCCATGCTCGGCCGCCTGGTGCTCACCAAGCAGCTCGTGCCCTTCTACTTCCTGGGCTTCCTGCTGTGCTCCTACGCCAACGTGCCCGTCCTGGGCGTCGCCCTGATCGCCATCATCATCGGCATCGACAAGTTCGACCTGCTGGGACTCGGCGGAGCCCAGCCCCAGCTCTCCGCGGAAGGGGATGAGGACGATGACTTCTAGTCCCGAGAACAAGATCACGCGCTCCGACCTCATCAAGAGCGCCGTCAACACCGGCGCCCTGGGCATGGAGTTCTCCTGGACCTACTACAAGCAGATGAACATCGCCTTCTGCCTGATGGTCGCCAACATGCTCAAGAAGATCTACGCCGGCCGCCCCGACGACTACGCCGAGGCCCTGCACCGCCACTGCGCGTTCTTCAACATCACCGTCCAGTTCGCCCCGTTCGTGGGCGGCATCGCGATGGCCATGGAGGAGAAGGTCGCCCGCGGCGAGATCGAGCCGGAGAGCGTCAACGACGTCAAGGCCGCCCTCATGGGCCCGCTGTCGGGCATCGGCGACTCCATCTTCCTGTCGACGCTGCGCGTGGTCGCCGCCGCGGTGGGCATCAGCCTGTGCCAGGCCGGCAACCCCTTCGGCCCCATCGCCTTCCTGCTCATCTACAACGTCCCCGGCTTCGCGCTGCGCATCTGGGGCGCCGTCAAGGGCTACGAGCTGGGCGTGGGCTTCCTGGACGAGGCCCAGAGGACCGGCCTCATGCAGAAGATCATGACCTGCGTGGGCATCGTGGGCGTCATGGTCGTGGGCGCCATGTGCAAGGACATGTTCTGGGCCAGCATCCCGGTGGCCATCGGCTCGGGCGACGACGCCCAGACCCTCCAGGACATCCTGGACGGCATCATGCCCGGCATGCTCGGCATGATCGCCTTCTGGCTGTACTACTGGCTGCTGTCCAAGAAGATCAATCCCATGGTGCTGATCGTTGCCACCATGGTCGTGGGCATCATCGGCGCGTTCTTCGGCGTGCTGGCGTAAGGGCCCGGCTGCATAGATTTTCGTTGCAACCTGGAAAGGGGATGGAGCAGGCCTATGCCCTCCATCCCCTTTTTGTATAGAAGGAGTTCGTATGTTCGCGAAGGATCGCGAAGCAATGCGCCTGACGCCGGCAGAAGTCAGGCTGATTCTCATTGAGTCCCTGCAGTGGTGCGCCAACAATGCGGTGTACTTTTTGGGGCTTATCGGCGCGGCGACGTATGACTTGGCTGGTACGGCCTTTTTGGTCGCCGCTATTACGCTCGTACGCAACCTTACGACGTCGGTGGGCAATATGGTGTCGGGCTCGGTCATCGACCGTTTTGGTCCGCGCCGTACGTCGTTTGTGACGTGCGTGATTACGGCAGTGCTATCGCTTGGCGTGGGGTTGGCGCCGTTGTCTGTCCCCGGGCTTGTGTTTGCCGCGTGCGTCTTGGGACTTGCGGGCGGCTTTATCAACACCTGCACGCATGCGTTTCCGGGATACCTGGAGTCGACCACCGAGGGCCGTACCCGCGTGAACGGCCTCATGGTGTTCTACAGCAACATCGCCTATACTGCCGGCCCGCTGCTCGGCGGTGCCATCGTGAGCTGCTTTGCCACGCAATCCGTTTACTTGCTCATGGCCGGCATGATGGGCGTGGCGGCTTGGCTTTCCTTAGGTTGCTATGAGAGCGTGGTTCCCCCAAAGGCGGAGAAGCAGACGGGCGGCATCCTTGGCGGTATGGTCGAGGGCGCCCGGCTCACGTTTTGCGATCACGACCTGCGCCTCATCTTTATCTCGGGCTTTTTGGGCTTCTTTGCGTTCGGTGCGTTCGATTCGCTGGAGTCGCTGTTCTACCGCGACGTGCTCAACGTGGATATCGTCTGGCTGGGCTGGCTGTCCTCGGTCGTGGGGCTCACTTCGTCGGTGGGCGCTTTCGCTCTGACCAAGCTTTCGTCTCGCCGCGTCAATCTGCAGCTGTTGCTCGGGGCACTCATGACGGTGGGCATTGGGTCGATGGTGTACGTGGGCACCGATATGTTAGGCGTGGCGATTATCGGTCAGGCGATCAATGGCTTGGCTTGGGGTTTCTTGGAGCCGCTGCAGATGATCTTGATTCAGGAGCGTGCGGACATCAAATACCTGGGACGTATTACCGGCTTTGTGCGTTTTGGCCTGATGAGTGCCGGCGTGCTGCCGTTGCTGGCTGCTCCATTTTTGGCGGAGGCTTTGGGCGTTCAAGCGGTGCTGTTTGGAGCATCGACGATCATTGCGTTGGTAGGAACGCTGTTCTTTGTCACGCAGGGGAGGCGTCAGGAGTGCTAGATATACATCTAATTCTAATTTAATACCACTCACCCGAGAATTTCGACCGTTCACCGAGGATCGGCACAGATTACAAAGTGGTATTAAAAACACGACGGGTGTATGTCTATAATTGGTATCGAAAAGAAACGCGATGTATAGAGTCGCGTCCAAGACAGAAAGGACAAACCATGAAGGAAACCGAGAAGATCGAGATCATGCATTTCGACCAGGAGGGCTACGTCGAGGACGGCAAGGCGCTCTACGAGACCGGCAAGAAGATGACCGCGCTCGCAGACAAGGTCGCCGACGAGGGCTACGACGCCGTCTTCCTGATGGGCGTCGGCGGCACCTGGGACGAGCTCATGCAGCTCGAGTACCTCATGAACAAGTTCGGCGACCGCGACCTCGAGGTCTACCTGATCCACGCCGCCGAGTGGAACGTCTCCGGCCACAAGCGCATGACCGACAAGTCCGTCGTCCTCAC
>CAJMSG010000087.1:0-7351 GCA_905216105.1 uncultured bacterium
GTCATCGAACTCGATCTTGTAGTCGGTCTTAAAGGGACCGCAGGCAAATCCGCCATAGGAAAACGGAAGCGAAAACATGGCAAGCATGATGCACTCCATGGGTGAGCGCAGGTTTTCCGACAGATAGGGACACAGCCGCCGCAGTTGTTTGGCCGCACTCCCCTTGCATGCCGCGAGGTAATCTGCCAGGCGATCGGGCGTCAGCACCGGCTCGACTTCAAAGTAGCCCACGTCTGCCGGTTGGTCCTTGTCCTTTGCAAGTCTATTCGCAACAGGTGAGGTGTAGGGAGGCAGATACTTCCCGCGATCGCTCAGTGAAATCTTGGAACACAGTTCCTGGGCCAGAGCAAACGCCTGGATACAGCCGACCTCGCGGGCGACGGCAACACAAAGGGCCTCGGGAGATAGGCTGTACACCCCCGGTTCCACCTCTAGAATCGAGCCGGCAGGCAACCCGGAACACACGGACCAGCCCACACCAGGCATGCGTCGGCGCTGCGCCGCAGATCCCACCAGCAAGCACAGATCTTCTTGCACCTCGCCGCTTTTGACTCCAATTCGCACCAGGTCGGGAAGATAGATATCCTCGGTCGAAGGCGATGACGTACACAGCACACGGCGCTCCTCCTCGGGCTCAAGGTCCTTCCAGCCGATGTAGCCCATCTGCCGGCGCTCGGCGCGCATCATGCGTAGCGCCGATGCGCCTGTTAGGATTATGGAAGCCGCTAGCTGTTCGCCTGTCGGCTCGTTGCACCGCTCAATCTTTACCGCCACACGAATCACCCCTACCAAACGCGTGCGATAGCGAGGCCATCAACGGTCGCGGCACCGGCGCGCTTGAGTTCCGCCGAAGCCGCTGCCATCGTCGCACCCGTGGTGATAACGTCGTCGATAAGCAGCAGGCGGCGGCCCCGCACGTCCTCAACGGTCTCGTACATGCCTCGGGCGCGTTCACGGCGTTCTTCACGACCGAGTTCACGCTGGTCGCCATGGCCGTACTTAACGAGTGCGTCGAGCAGCGGAACACCAGACAGCTCGCAAAATGGGCGAGCGATGGCTTCCATATGATCGAAGCCGCGTCGCCGAAACGCCGCCGCCGTCGCGGGCACAAATACCACCGCATCCGCAGCGGACAGCACGCCTCCGTAGCGATCGGGGGCCGCGACCTGGGCATGTAAGGCGGTGTCGTATAGCAGCTCTGCCAGATACGGCGCCAGACGTCGCTCGCCCGCGTCTTTGTACGCTTTAATGATCCGCGGCAGCGGATGCGTGTAAACGGCACATGCCAGGCACCGGTCGAGCGCTTCGGCCATCGCCGAAGACGCACCCTCGACCGAGCACTCGGTGCACAGCAAGTCTCCAAACGGGGCTCCGCATCGGGTGCAGCTATAACGTGGGTCAATGAGCGCGAGCGCGGCCAGGCAGTCTTGGCAAATAAGCGCGCCGGCGCGCTCGCAGCCAGCACATCGCGTGGGCGACAACGCCTCAAGCGCCTCATGCGCCGCCTGCTCGGCAAACGGTAACAATTCGTCCGCAAACGGTAGGATGCCAGCACCTTGCAGGCATCCCAACACATCCAAATGTCTCTTCACGACACAACCCTCCCTACGCTCGGTCGCAGGGAGGGTTGTTGATTCAGCGCTATGGTACCCCGACGCGTTTGGGGTCAGGCAGGTTAAATCCGTTTGCGGGCGCTATTCGCCGGCGGGCGGTTGCGGTGCGGACGAGTTTTGGGTCGAGCCCTCGCCACCATCTTGACGCGGCTTGCGGGAACGACGACGGCGACGGCGCTTCTGGCCCTGGTCGGCCGAACCCTCGCCGCCACGATCTTCGTGCGACTCGCGTTCGTCGCGAGCAGCGCCGCGCGCGGCCTTGGCAGCCGCCCCTCCGCCATCTCCGGGGCGACGACGTGTGACCTTGACCTCGCCATCCGAGACCTGATCGGCCACGGAGGGCACCGAGGGCTTTTGCTGCGTGCCCGGGGAATGGCGACGACGCGGACGCGGGGCGCGCTCGTCATCGTTGCGCTGCTTGCCACCCTTGTCGGCAGGCGCATCGGAACCCGAACCACCCTTGGGGGCGGCACCGGCTTCGCGAGCGGCTGCGGCGCGGAAGGCGTCCTCGCGCTCCTCGCTCGACAAATGGCGGCGGCGACGGCGCGTGGGATTCATGCCACCGCCGCGATTCTGCTGCTGAGGCTGCTGGGCCTCGCGCTCGCGGGGGGAATTCTTGCCTGCGGGAGCGGCCTCGCCGGCGTCGCCCGAACCCGAACGCTTGCGGCGGCGACGTCCACCGGCAGCCTCCTCAGCCTCGGGCGCCTCGGCCTTGCCGCGACCCTTACCGCGGCCGCGACCCTCGCCCTGGCTCTGACCGGCACGGGTATCGGCGTCCGCATCGCGACGGCGGCGCTTGGGCATCGACGTGCCGGCCAGACGGTCGGCGCTCGACAGGCCATCGCCCACGTCGACGCCGTTCTCGCGGTCGAGCTCCATAAGCGCCAGGCGCATCTCGGGCGACTCGATGCGCTCGAGCACATCGCGCGTCACGCAGTCGGGACGGCAGTTGCAGCCCTGCTCGGCGGCCTTCTTTTTGCAGCCCTCAGAGCAGGTCATGTCGGCCAGGTTGACCTTAAAGACTTTGCCGTTCTCCAGGCGCAACACCAGCTGCTCACGCGGCGTGTCATATTCCTGGATGTGCGCCTTGCCAAGCGGCGTATCGATAAGCGTCTTCTTTTTGGGCGCGCGGCTCTTAAAGTCCTTGTACGCCTCAAACTCGTAGCGCAGGCAGCACATCAGGCGGCCACAGACGCCGCTAATCTTGGACGAGTTGAGCGGCAGGTCCTGCTCTTTTGCCATGCGGATCGAAACCGGCTCAAACTGTCCGCCAAAGCGTGTGCAGCAGAGCTCCTGGCCGCACTGGGCATAGCCGCCCACCAGGCGGGTCTCGTCACGCACGCCAATCTGGCGCATGTCGACGCGAATGTGCAGCGTCGAGGACAGGTCCTTGACGAGCTGACGGAAATCGACGCGCTCCTCGGCCGCAAAATAGAACACGGCCTTCTCGCCGCCAAACAGGTACTCGACGCCGACCGGCTTCATCTCGAGATCGAGCTCTTTTACCAGACGGCGGAAATCGACCATCGCCTCATCGCCCTGGATGGCCAGGTCGTCGGCAAGCTGCAGGTCGATGTCGCTCGCCACGCGCAGCACGGGCTTGAGCGGCTGGCCGATCTCGTCCTGCGGCACTTCGAAGGGGTCGGCCGTGACCAGGCCGATCTCGGTTCCGCGCTCGGTGGAGCAAATGGCATAATCGGCCTCGAGGATATCCAGATCCTGCGGGTCGAACCACAGGTCGCGCGAGGCGTAGGTAAACTTAACGGGTACGACTAACGGCATTTCAGTGCCTTCCTGATATCGAACAGCATGACCTCGATGGCCAGCTGGGGAGTAACGTTTCTGGCGATGTTGCGCTCGGCGGTCGCGACCGCCTCGAGCGCCCGGGTGGCACCCGCAACATTCGTCGCGGCGGCAAGCCGACCGATCGTGTCGCGCACGTCTTCGTTCACGACGTCGGCCGCCTCGTCCTGAAGTGTCAGCAGCACGTCGCGCATGAGCGTCCGTGCGCTCGCCAGCGCTTCCATGATACCCGAACGCTCGCGCGCGTTGAGTTCGCGCTTGTTACGGTCCTCAAGCTGCTTCAGTGCTCCACGCGACAGGTAATCGGCGTTTTGCTCGAGCACCTTTTCCTGCGTGGACTTGACCTCGGCGAGCGGCGCCTTGACGGCGACGATGAGCGACTTGGCGCGACTGAGCACATCGGCCTCGTCGGCAGCGATGAGAGAATCGATGGCGCGGACCATCTGGCGGCGAGCATCCTGGCGCTCGGCACTCTTAAGGAACTCGATGCCGCGCGTGGGGCTCCCCGCCACGGCGACCGCCATGCGGCAACGCGCGAGGTCCTGACCCGTCGCGCGACTCACGGCACGCGCGGCCACGGCGGGCGACACCAGCCGAAACGGCACGCACTGGCAGCGGCTCACGATGGTGGGCAGCATCACGTCTGCCGAGGTGCCCAGCAAGATAAACATAACGCCCTCGGGCGGCTCCTCGAGTGTCTTGAGCAGTGCGTTGGCGGTGTTAGCGCGCAGCTGCTCGGCACGGTCGATGATGTAGACCTTGGCCTTAGCGCGGATGGGCGCCAGCGGCACGTCGTCGAGCAGCTCGCGGGTCTGGGCAATGAGGTAGCCCGTGGCGCTCTCAGGCGTGTAATAGTGCACGTCGGGGTGTGTGTGCCGCGCAACGCGCACGCAGCTGTCGCATGCGCCGCAGCCGTCCTGCTCGCACAGGAAGGCCTGGGCGAGCGCCCATGCGGCATCGAGCTTGCCGGCGCCGGGAGCGCCCAAAAACAGATAGGCGTGCGATGCGCGGCCGCTGGCGACGGCGTTGGTCAAAAAATCGCGCACGCGCTGTTGGGTGTCGAGCTTGGCCAGCAGGCTTGCCTGAGCGGGGGCCATGTTACTCGGCCTCCTTGGCAAGCGCGGCGACGACGGCGTCTTGCGGAATGTCGAGACCGTACGCGCGAACCTGCTCGACCGTCTTCGCAAAGACTTCCTCTATGGTCGCGGTGGCGTCGATGAGCTTTACGCGATTTGGTTCCTCGGCAGCAATGGCGCTAAACCCCTCGTAAACACGCTCCTGGAATGCCATGCCTTTTGCCTCCATGCGATCTGCCGCGCCACGGGCTGCCATGCGTAGCGCCGCCTGCTCGGGCGTGATGTGGTAGACGAGCGTGAGCGCCGGGTGTGTTCCCGCGACGGCCAGGTTATTGGCATCGCACACTATCTGGCGATCGAGGCCGTCGGCAAACGCCTGGTAGCAGGTTGTGGAATCGTAGAAGCGGTCACACAGGACCACCTTGCCGGCAGCAAGGGCGGGTGCGATGACCTCGTGCACCAACTGGGCGCGCGCTGCCTCGTAGAGCAGCAACTCGCAGGTGTCGCCCATCGCCGTATTGGCGGGGTCGAGCAGCAGAGCACGGATCTTTTCGCTGATGGCAGTGCCGCCCGGTTCGCGCAGGCTCACAACCTGGTGGCCAGCGAGCTCGAGCGCACGGGCGAGCAGGCGCGCCTGCGTGGACTTGCCGGCACCGTCGACGCCCTCGAGCGTGATAAAGCTATGTTGAGCAGGCTCAAAAGCCATGGGCGCAGCCCCTTCCTACAAGGCGCGTAAATGCAGATATATCAACCAAGCCATGATACCCCAGTGCTCGGCGCGTCCCCAATGACTAAAGGCGCCTTTCCAAAGTTGCGGTGAAATAGGGACTGATTGAAGCTCTGAGACCGCCAAACAGTCCCTATTTCACCGCAACTTATGATGGAGAATTTTGTGCGCTGGGTATAATCGTCGTATTGATTTGAAATGTGGCGAAAGGAGTGGCAATGTCTCGGTATTGCGCCTCGTGCGGCAAGCTTCTTGCAGATGATGCCAAGTTCTGCACCTCGTGCGGTGCACCCGTTGAGCAGACAACCGCAAGCAATGGCCAACCCGCGTTTGAGCAGACCGGCTCCCTCGATACGCCTCAAGCTAAGCCGGACGACCCCCTCGCCTATCGCCCCGACCCCGCTGCCGGCCCCGCAGCGGTCGAAACGACGCAGCGCATACCCGTCGCGGACACCCCGCCCCAACAGCAACCGGCGCCTACATACGCGTCTGGTTCACCGCAGGCCCCCGCCGCAAAAAAGAGCGCTACCAGGGCGCTTGTCGCCGTTATCGTTGTGCTGCTGGCAATCATCATCGCCTTGGTCATCTTCTTTGTGATCAAGCCGTTCGACAACTCCGCCACGCAGGCGACTGCCGAGGTTACCAAGCTGCACCATGATGTCGACTCCGACGACCTTAAGTCTCTCAGCGACCCCAATAGCCTTTTCGACGATGACGACGAGGACGACGAGGATGGCAGCCAGGCAACCCTCTCCGAGCAAAACCTCTACCGTCGCCTGAGCGAATACTACGACCTGCTCGAAGATCTCGATAACCAGGTCCGTGCCTGCGCAGAGGCGTTCAATGGCGGTTATCTGGAAGAGGACCGTACCACCCGTCAAAATCTCGCCGACGTCGCCGAGCGCACGGAGGACACCATCGAGCAGTATTACGATATTGTCGAGGACCTGGACGTCCCCATGAGCTCCAAGAACTACAGCTCTTGGAAAGACATCGTTGCCCTGTATGACGACCTGGACAACCGCATCGATGCGATCTGCGATGCCTGGGAGATCAGCCTAAAGTACGCAAAGCCCGCGGACCATAAGAATGAGATCGTGGCGCCGCTGTCGCGCGACAACGTGGCGGGCACCAATGACAATAAGTACCGCCTAGACTTTGAGGAGCGCTATCCCGGCGCCAAACCCGTCGAAGTGAACTAGCGCTTTGTCGTTCCCGAGCCGGCAGTTAGGGACGTTCCTAAACTGCCGGCAGAAAAGGAACGTCCCTAACTGCCGGATAAAAAACGAGCGAGGATTTTGAGGTCCTCGCTCGTTTTTATTTTAGGTGATGTTTCGACCGTGCGGCTACTTGTCGGCAGCGGTCTTTTTGGTAGTCGACTTCTTGGCCGTCGTCTTTTTGGCGGTCGTCTTCTTGGCAGCAGTCTTCTTTGTCGCCGTGGTCTTCTTCGCCGTGCTCGCCTTGGTCGCAGTCTTGCGGCCACGGGCGGGCTTCTTCTCCTTGGTCGGGCAGTCCATGTTGACGCAGATACGCCACGGACCGCGCGCCGTGTTGACCACCACGATGGGGGCGCCGCACTCGGGACAGGTCTCACCCGTCGCCTCGAGTTTGCCACGCGCCGGCAGCGGATAGCTCACGCCGCAATCGTCATAGTTGGTGCAGCGGATAAAGCGCTTGCCGCTCTTCTCGCTCTTGTGCGCAATCAGATCGCCATGGCGTCCGGCCTCGGCACACACCTTGCACTCGCCCACCTTAAGGTCGGGCTCGTAGTTAGTGGGGCATGTGGGGTTCACGCAGATCTCGAAAGCCTTCTGGCGGAACGGCTGGCACTTAATGCGCGGTGCGCCGCATTCGGGGCACACAGCAGCCTCGCCCTCGAGCGGGCTCACCTTGACGCCGCTCGGCACCGGATAGGTCACATCGCAGTCGGGCCATCCCATGCAGCCGATAAAGCTGCCGCGGGTCTTGGCGCTCGTTTTCATAACCAAGTCCTTGCCGCACTTGGGGCAGGCGCCCACGCGCGCATCGGCCGTGACGGCGTCGCTGATGGCGTCACCCAGCTCCTGCGTGTGCTTGAGCAGCTCGTCGAGCACGCCGGCCAGCAGCGCGCGCGAGTGCGTCACGACATGCTC
>CAJMSG010000088.1:0-7203 GCA_905216105.1 uncultured bacterium
CCACTGCTGCCTCCCGTAGGAGTCTGGGCCGTGTCTCAGTCCCAATCTGGCCGGTCGGTCTCTCAACCCGGCTACCCGTTGTCGGCACGGTGGGCCGTCACCCCGCCGTCTACCTGATGGGCCGCGGAGCCATCCCCTCCCGTCGGGGCTTTAGCCGGGGTGCCATGCGGCACCCCGGGGTATCCGGTATTACCCGTCCTTTCGGGCGGCTATCCCGGGGGAGGGGGCAGGTTCTCCACGTGTTACTCAGCCGTTCGCCACTCGCTTCCACCCGAAGGTGGGTGCCGTTCGACTTGCATGTGTTAGGCGCGCCGCCAGCGTTCATCCTGAGCCAGGATCGAACTCTCCGTCCAAAATATTCTGGGCTTCGAGCCCGTCCGGTCCTCTCAGTTCATCGCTGATCGGTTCCGTTCGATTCATATGGTTTTAGTATAGGAAAAGGAATTTCTCGGGGCCGCCTCTCGGCGGCCTTGCGAAAAACAAATCCAAGTTAGACCATTTCAAATGGTTCGATGTCTGCCCGGATGCGACACTGAAGTAAGTGTCCATCCTCGCAGTATCCGGTTCTCAAGGTGCACGCCTGCGCGGTCCATCCGGTTCCACCGGGCCGCGCGGCAAGGAGATATATTGCCAGACCGGAGGGCCCCCGTGGGCGGGAATCTGGGCGTACACATTTCCTACACAATTGTGCCATCAATTGACGTTTGCCAGTTGTTAGCTACCGCTCGCCGAGCGCATCTTTATATAAAGCAGCCCCATGGCTAGAGCCGATATGCGCCCCTGGCCAAATCGCAGCCGGCATCCAGTAACTCATCGCGCTCCTCCACCGAAAAGCCCTCGGCGTACACGCGCACCACCGGTTCGGTTCCACTGGGACGGACCAGCAGCCAGGTATCGTCCCCGAATGCCAGGCGCAAACCATCCATATGACTTACGCTCTGCGGCGCCTTGCCGCATATCGACTTGGGATTCACGCCGGGAAGCAGCGTGCGCAACGTCTCGGCATCCTCGGCCTCAAGCCGCAAATCTCGACGTCCGTAGCTCGTCTTGCCAAAGCTCGCCTCGAGCTGATCGATGAGTACGCCCAAGGGCGCACCGGTCTTGGCCATGAGCTCGCACAAAATCAGACAGGCAAGAATGCCATCACGCTCGGGCATGTGCGCTGCGATACCGATGCCGCCGGCCTCTTCGCCACCCACGAGGACACCGCCCTTCTTCATCTCGGCCGCTATATATTTAAAACCGACGGGCTTGATGACCACGCGGCAGCCAAGCGCTTCGGCAACGCGACGCACAAGCGTGGAGCAAGAAAGGTTGACGACGACGCGTCCCTCCAGATTGCGATACTGGACCAAGTCGCCCAAAACGAGCGCCATGATCTGATGCGGATGTATATATCTACCGCGCTCATCAACCGCGCCGATGCGATCGGCGTCGCCATCAGTCACCAGGCCGGCGCACGCCCCGTCCTCGACAACCACACGCTCACAAGCATCCACCCACGGCTCAACCGGGTCGGGACAAATATCTCCCCTATCGGTCGTCTCGCCGGCATGAATCTCGTGGACTTCGACGCCAAGTTCTCGAAGCAAGTCGGCAAGATATCCCTGAGCCGCTCCGCCCATGGGGTCAACCACCACACGCAAACGCGCAGCGCGAATGGCATCTGCATCGACAAACGATGCCACCGCTCGCATATAGTCGGGAATGATATCTGCCGTGCGGTATTGCCCCTCGAGCCCCAGCGGCTCGGTGGCCATCGTCTCCTCGAGCTCTTCGATGACATCCTGGTTGGCCGTCGAACCATCGCCCATCCGCAGCTTGAGACATAGATAGCCCTGCGGATGATGTGAGCCCGTCACCATGAGCGCGCCGCACGCCTCGCCGTCATACGCGGCCGCCCACGTAAGAGCGGGAGTCGGCACCGGCCGAGACACGAGCACGGCATCGAGCCCGTGGGCGGCAATCACACCCGCCGCGAGCTCGGCAAACTCGCGCGCTTGCGGTCGCGTGTCAAATCCTACATATACCGTTTTACCGGGATTCGTCTTTTGCCACAGCCCGCCGATAGCATCGGTGACACGAGCGACGTTGTCGATAGTAAAGTCTCCGTCGACGCGAGCTCGCCAACCGTCAGTTCCAAAATGAATTATCGCGCACACGCGCAGACACCTCACAGTGTTTGGATCATGGTACGCATGAGGTATACCCGCAACGGGCATCCGACAAGCCGCCGACACGCTCGTTCACCGTTTAGGCAAAAGCCGCCGAGATGCGCGCCGGCAACAAAAAAACCGCCCCGGCAGGGGCGGTGATTCGATACTCCTATTTTTTGGGGCTCTATATATCGAGCGCATCTGCCAGAGCGGCCGTCGTAACCGCCGTGGTTCCGCAGCAGCTGCCTACCATTGCGGCGCCTGCCCGCGCCCACTCGACGCATGCGCGAGCGAAGGCTTCGGGATCCTCGTGCCACACGGGCCCATCCTGTGTCTGAACCGGATTTCCCGCGTTGGGCCGAACCGTAACGGGAGTGGTGGCCGTGGCGACCATCCTTGGCACCGCGGCAGTAGCCGCTGTCAGGGAGCAGCAATTGACCCCAACCGAGTTCGCACCGTGCTTCTCGGCATACAAGATGGCACCTTCGATGTTTAGGCCATCGCCCAGCAGGTCGCCCTTGTCATCAATAGCAAAACTCACCAGAACGGGCATGCCGTCAGCGGCATCATGGGCACCGGCGAGCACGGGCTGCAGATTGCGGATCGACGTGACTGTCTCGACCAGGAGACCGTCGACGCCGGCGTTGAGCAAGGCGGACGCCTGCTCACGAGCGTTTGCGCGGATCTCTCGATACTCGAGAGAATCCTCGACGAACCACTCAATGGCAATAGGGCCCATAGACCCCAACAGGAGCTGAGGATTTGCCTGGCGGGCATCGTCGACGGCCCCGCGATTGACCTCCGCCATGGATGGGGCGATTTCATCTTGATCGAGCGCGTGGCCCGACGCCTGAAACGTGTTTGTGATGAGCACCTGCGCGCCAGCGGCGGCGTACAGTCGATGGATACGGGAAACCGTCTGCGGTTCGGCGAGGTTCCAAAATGCCGGCGGAATATCGGCGGCACCGCACTCGCTCAGCAACACGCTGCCCATGGGACCCTGCGCCAGCAACGTCTCACTGGCAAGTCGGCGCATAAGTTCCTCGCCGCCAAAGCGGTTGTAATAACTCGTATCCATATATCCCGCTATTCCTCGACGCTGATTCCCTGCTTTTCGAGATAGGCGAGCCAGCGGCTCATCGTGTCCTCGGAAAGCGCGTGCTCCATCATGCAGGCCTCGGTATCGGCACACTCAAAGTCGACGCCGAGCTCCTGGACCAAAAACGTGCGGATCAGGCGATGGCGATACCAGATAGCCGAGCCGACCTCGCGTCCACGGTCAGTCAGGATAACTTTGCCGTAGTGAGACTGCTCGACAAGCTCGGATGCCTTGAGAGCCGAAACCGCCTTGTTGACCGATGCCTTCGAGACGCCAAGGCGCTGTGCGATATCGACCGATCGCACGCCATTGGTCTCCCCATCTTCGCTTTCGATGCGAACCATGCACTCCAAGTAGTCTTCGTTCGCCACCGTTAGGCGTAGCTCGCGCGAGCTATTTGTCGTATCCATGAACATCCGTCCCTTCTGCATTCAATGGCTGATTCTACCCCATCCAAGCGTCGCGGTATGCCGTGGCATACCGTGCTAGAGTTCTTGTTGCACACGACGACCAAGATTGGAGCGGTCTTTATGGAAAACACCACCACGAACCCCGACGTCCTCGAGCGTTTTTTGCGCTATGTCCAGATCAACACGCAGTCCGAGGATGCCAACTGCGACCAGGTGCCGTCGAGCACCGTCCAGTTTGACCTTGCCAACGTGCTTGCCGAGGAGCTGCGCGAGCTGGGTGCGACCGATGCCCATGTAACCGAAAACGCCTATGTCTGCGCGCACATTCCCGCTAGCGCCGGTTCCGAGAATAAGCCCGCCCTGGGCCTGATCGCGCACCTCGATACCACCGAGGTCGCGCCGGGCGCCGGCGTAGCGCCGCACATCGTGCACTACGAGGGCGGCGACCTGGTTTGTGGCATCGTTGACGGCAAGCCCGTGTCCATGAGCACCGCCAAGCTTCCCGCCCTCAACGATCTGGTGGGTGAGGACCTTGTCTGCTCCGACGGAACTACGCTGCTGGGAGCCGACGACAAGGCGGGTGTCGCCGAAATCATGGCACTCGTCGCTCGCATCGCGCAGGATCCCTCCCTGCCCCACCCCGCGCTCGGCATTTGCTTCTGCCCGGACGAGGAAATCGGTCACGGTGCTGAGCTGTTGGATATCGAGGCCTTCGGCTGCAAGTACGCCTACACGGTAGACGGCGGTCCGGTTGGCGAGCTTGAGTGGGAGTGCTTCAATGCCGCCGAGGCAACCGTTCGCTTTGAGGGCCAGTCCATTCACCCCGGCGACGCCAAGGGCCGCATGGTCAACGCGGGCAACCTGTTCTGCGACTTCAATGCCCTGCTCCCCTACGAGCAGCGTCCGGAATACACCGAGGGCTACGAGGGCTTCTATCACCTTGAGGGCGTCTCGGCAACGGTCGACCATGCCACGGCGCGCTATATCGTCCGTGATCACGATGCCGCCAAGTTCCAGCAGAAGCTCGAGCTGATGGATGCCGCCGCCGCACTGCTCAACCAGCGACTGGGCGAGGAGCGCGTAACGGTCGAGATTAAGCACCAGTACCGCAACATGGCCGAGATCGTCCGCGACTACCCGGAGCTGATCGATGTCGCCAAGGATGCCTTCCTTGCCTGCGACGTCGAGCCCCAGGTGCTGCCGATTCGCGGCGGCACCGACGGCGCCCAGCTGTCGTTCCGTGGCCTGCCCTGCCCCAACCTCTCGACAGGCGGTTACTGCTACCACGGCGTCAACGAGTTTGTCCCGGTCAGCTCACTCGTCAAGATGACCGACGTCCTGCAGGAGCTTGTCACCCGTTTCGCATAAGACTGGCCGCATAAGCCCAAAAGACGAATCGCCCCGTCCTCAATCGAGAACGGGGCGATTTTTTGCTGCAATGAGACCAGGTTGACGCGCGCCAGCCTCTTGACGCAAGGAGTGTCCCAAACTGCCGACACATAAGGAACGCCCCCAAGCGCCAAGTGTTCCGGCAACGCCGATGTTTTGGCGCGGACAGCGAAAACCAGCCAGAGCGAGCAAGGTGCCTTGAAACAAGGCGGCATTGATCTTTTGATCATGCCGCCGAAGTTGAAAGGCAGATTGCCGCTCTGGCGGGTTTGCAGCGTCGACTGGTTACGCGGTTTGGTAAAACCGCGTAACTCTAATAGTTGGCTTCGTAGCCGTTGCCGTCGCCGGTGGGCTCTTCGTAGTTATCGGAGCCGTCGCCCGAATCGTCGGAATCGTCCGAGCCACCCGACGAGGTCGCCGTGCCATATGCGTAGTCCTCGGACGTATTGTTGTTGAGGTCACCGATCGTGGAGCTGGAGCCGTCGGAAAGGCCCATGGTGTTGGGGCCCTTGGGATCCTCACCGGCTTCGACACGGGCCATCATTTCCTTAAGCTCGTCTTCGTAGACAAAGACATAGCTCACACCGTCGATCATAGTGCTGCCGTCGGCATACGAGGGCAGGTTGGCCGAGTAGATGCCATCGACATCCATGCCGCGCATGGCATTGACCGTAGAGACGATATCCTGAACGCTCATATCGGTTACGAGCATGTCGGACAGCGAATTTACTAGATCAAAAATCTTGGTGGCATCGAAGTTGTTGAGAATCTGATTGGCGAGGGCGCCGAGCACCTGACGCTGGTGGCGCATGCGCGTGTAGTCGCCATCGGCATAGGTGTAGCGGCAACGGGCATAGGTAAGGGCGGTCGCGCCATCCATGTGCTGCTGACCGGCGGTGATCTTAATGTCAAGATGCTCAGGGTCGTCGACATCGTCGGTTGCGTTAATGTCGATGCCGCCGACCGAATCGATGAGCGACTGCATGCCGTCGAAGCTGACCTCGGCATAGTGGGAAATCTGGACACCGCACAGCTCGTTGACCGCCTGGACCATGGCTTCGGCGCCGCCGTAGGTATGACAGGCGTTGATCTTCATGGTCGAGCCGTTGTAGACGACCTTGGTATCACGCGGAATGGAGATGAGCGTCGCCTGCTTTTGCGTGGGGTCGATACGCGCCAGGATAATCGAGTCGGCGCGGTATGTATCCTCGCCCGGGCGACCGTCAGTGCCAAGGAGTAGCACGTAGAACGGGTCCTTTGCCTCGTCGGTATCAACCAGGATCCGGCGCAGGTTGTCGGTAATGACGTTGGAATCGCCGAGCTTGCCCATAATGGTGGCAAACCACAGGCCGGCGGCAGTCGTAGCGCTCAGCAGCACACCGAGCACAGCAATGAGCGCAACGCGGCGAACCGTATGACCGCGACGGCGCTGACGGGCGCGCTCGGAATAGCGGGCAACGTTATCGCGGCTATAAATTTTTGCCTGAGCGCCGGTCGAAGGTCTTCGAGATTCCGTAATGGGCTTTTTCTTAAACATAGGCAACCTGCATTAGTAGATGACGGGATCGGGAACAGTGGCGTGCTCGACATGAGCGCCAAGCGCCTGCAGCTTTTCAACAAACTGTTCGTAGCCGCGCTTAATGTGATGGATGGCCGAGACCTCGGTCGTGCCGTCGGCAATTAGGCCGGCGACGACGAGTGCCGCGCCACCACGAAGATCCGGTGAGGTTACCTGAGCGCCGGAGAAGCCCTTGACGCCGTGAATCATAGCGTGATGGCTCTCGATGCGAATATCGGCGCCCATGCGCACCAGCTCGGATGCAAACATAAAGCGATTCTCGAAGATATTCTCGGTGATAACGGAGCTGCCGTCGGCCAGGGCGGAAAGCACCATGATCTGCGCCTGCATATCCGTGGGGAAACCGGGGAACGGGAGCGTCTGGATATCGACCGGCTTGATGCGCTCGGCACGGTTCACATGGACGCCATCCTCGACGCGCTCGCAGTCGATGCCCATGAGCTCCATCTTCTTGAGCACCATGCCCAAGTGGATGGGGCAAAAGCCTGTGACGTCGACACCGCGATCGTCGGCCATCAACGCACCGGCAACGATAAAGGTACCGGCCTCGATGCGGTCGCCCACCACGCG
>CAJMSG010000089.1:0-7156 GCA_905216105.1 uncultured bacterium
CTGCGGATGCGGTATCACTCATGGTCTAGGTATCCTCTCACGTCTGCTTCGTAGTCCTCGATAATTTGCGGTCCTGCCGCGCCAAATTCAATTACGGTGTCACCCACCAGGTCAAAGAGCGCCTCATTGATGCTATCGACGAGCATGTCCTCGCTCTTGCCCGACTGTGCCACTGCCAATGCCGCCTGCGCTGCGTTTTGCTCGAGCAGTGCGCGCAGATACGCGGTTGCGGCGGGCACGAGTTCGGTTGCGGTGCCAGCGGGTGCAGTCGATACGACCACGGGCGTCGGCGCGAGAAGCGGTGCCACGACACCAAACTGTTCGGTGGAAATGGTTGGCTCGTCGGCTTCGTTGCGCTCCGTGGGCGCCGCGATCGGCTCGGCCATCACGTCGGCCGCGGGCTTGGCTTCCGGTTGCTCGGATTCCGCCGTATCGATCTCTGTGGGCACATCGTCCTCGCGTTCCTCATCGATCAAAAGCGCCTCACGCGTTTGTGCGGCGGCGCTCCGAATGTGTCCCAGCTGACTCAAATCGATATCGATCTTGACGGGCTGGTGCGCGGCATCCCACGAAAGCCATGCCACGATCTCGTCATCGATAATCTTGGCCAGATATTTGGGGACCTTCTCCTCCTTTAGGGGGTGGGTGGGGTCTAGAGCCAGGCGCAGGCGTTGGTCGCAGGCGCGCATCATCTCACCAAGCTTGCTGCTTTTTTGTCTGCTGCCGTGAATTCGCATGCATTCCCAAAAGCCGTTTTGACAACGGTAAATATGGATGGGGTCCAGACGGTATTCGCAATCCTCGTGGCGATTAGGCGCAAAGAACACAGCCGAGGCAAACATGGTATAGGGCATGGCCGTCTCCTCCCCAAACAAGCTCGCCACGATACCGGTCTTTCGGTGCGTGTCATAGTAGCGCGCCATACGGACATACACGGCGCATGCCACGTGGCGTAGGTCGCGATGGTTGCTGCGATCGAGTCTTGAGTTATTGAGGTTATACGTGGAGAGGGCGTTGATGGCGGCCATGAGTCGCTCCTCGCGCGCCTCGTCGGGCGGAAGGGGGAGCGTAGGCTCGGAGGTTTTGCGACGCGCAGGCGCAAGGTCCGACGGCGTCGGCGCGGGTGCAAGGTCTCGTGCCGCGCGTCGCAGCTCAATAAGAGCGTTATCGAACATGACGGTTTTAGAGTCGCGAAGCAGCTCGGGGTTGAGCCCGTGGAAAACGGCGTAATCTTGCAACCACACGCGTGCAAACCGGTCGATGCCGGGCTCGAAGGCGCGATAGGCATCCCAAAAGGCCTTGATCTTGTTAAAACCATCGAGTGGGTCATCTACGCCAATGCCACAGATCAATTCGTAGAGATACAGGAAGGCAAAGGACGTAGACGTTTCCTCGACAGTTCCGCGGCGCACTTGGGCGCGCCAGGTAAAATAGCCACGCAGCTGCCGATCGCTCATGGCATTGTAGGTGGGAAAGTACGACTTAAAGGTGCCGTTGTAGGGGCAATCGTCCTCGAAGTCGGCCATCAGCAGGCCTTGACGGTAAAAGAGCTCCGCCTCCGATAGCCAACGCCCAGCGCCGCCTTTGGGATCATCTTGCCAGCGTGATATCTCGCGCATCTTGCGGTACTGGTCGGGGAGGAAGTTCTGCATCTGACGACCGGTCTTGAGAATCGGCTCGTCGGCATAGATTTCGTTTGAGAAGCGGGCGGACTGATGGGTCCGGGCCTCGGCCATAATGCGCTCGATGAGCATCTTGACGTCCTGGTCGGCCACCGCTTCTCCTCTCCTAACGCAGCTTCGGTGACCTCATATCATAGCACAGCATCAAACAGATGTTCGAGATACCGCTGCGTAGATAGATTTAGAACAGGAGGGCGTAGATGACCGCCACGACGACGGAGGGAAGCATGTTGGCCGTGCGGAAGGTCTGAGGTCGAATAAGGTTAACGCCAACACAGAAGATGAGCATGGAGCCCACAAGCGAAAGGCTGTCGAGGGCTGCGGTGGTCATGATGGGGGAGAGTGCGCCGGCAAAAAGCGTAATCGTGCCCTGGAATACGGCAACGGGCAGGGCCGAGAAGATGCAGCCGCGGCCAAGCGAGGCCGTCATGGTGCAGACGATGATGCAGTCCAGCGCGCCCTTGAGGGCAAGTGTGGACCAGTCGCCGAGCAGACCGTCCTGAATCGATCCTACGATGGCCATGGCGCCGATGCACACGGTGAGCGATGCCGAGACAAAGGCGTTGGTGAACTCGTTGTCGCCTTCGCTGCCGGTTTTGCGCTTGAGCCATTCGCCGAGGTTCTCGATGGCGGCCTCCAGGTTGATGGCCTCGCCGATGAGCGAACCGAGGGCAAACGAGACGATAAGCATGGTGGTGCCGGTGGTCGCCAACGCCTCTCCATCGATAACGAGCATCTTTTGCATGGTGCCGCCTAGGCCGATAAACAGAACACACAACCCCGACGCCTTCATGAGCGTGTCTTGGATGCGGGGCGTAATGAAACGCCCACCCATGAGGCCCAGCAGACCGCCCGCAATCAAAAGCGCGACGTTGATGATCGTTCCTAAACCCGGCATGAACCCTCCTGTAATTGATGCCAACGCGGCAATCGTAGCAGAACGGGGAGGAGGGCGCTCAGTATCCGAGCCAAGCGGCGGTTAGCGGTCTAGGACAGGACGGGGCTAAAGTCGAAGCGCAGCGTCATGAGGTGCTGCGGGGATTCGATGGCTGCGGCAATGATGTCGGCATCTCGTGCACGATCGAACCCTTCAAGTTCCATTTGATAGGGGAAGTCTTCTTGGATACCGATGCGACGCGGAACCAAAAGCTTGGTTCCGTCGAATTCTTCGGTTCGCGTTCCGTCTGCTGCAACGGAATAAAGGTGTAACTTGGCGGTCGTTGTGGCATCAAGTGCCGAGATAGCTTGGATATCGTTCGATGCGCTCCTTGCTCCCACTGCTGTAAGTGCCGTAGGCGCGACGACTTCACCCGAAGGCAAAAAGACGAACTCGACGGTATTGGGGAATGCGATGAGGATATTTTTGCGGCGGGGCGCATTGGCAGCGACTGGCTCAATGCTTGCGGCATCGACGGTTTCCGTGTGGTCGAGCGCGACCATCATGCAACAATTGCCTTCGTCGACATCTGGGGGAGCGGCAAATTCCAGGCCGTCTTTCGGTTGGGGATCGCCTAGTTCGGTGGCGGTGCCGTCTGGCTTCTCGAGAGGAGCCGTAGCGTTGCCTTCTGATGATGCATCGTCTGCATCGTCAATATGTGTCGGTGCGTCTGCGACTTCGTCTTTGGGGGATTTGTCATTATCGCTCGATATAGGAGCAGCAATCCCGACGGACCCCACTCCGTGCCATGTCATTTGGAGCAGCGCCGGATCGGCGAGAATGCGCTGCACGCCCGGCTCCTGGGTATCGATATTGATGGGGGCGGGTTCTGATCCGCGCGTGAGGTTAAGCGAGCCCTTCTGTCTGGTGCTTTGAGCTTCTTGGTCATCCGCGTCGCCAGCGTAGAACAGCAAAGGCGCATCTCCCGTTGCGATGGCTTCGGTGTCCGCCTTGGTCAGTCGCAATGATGCCGTAAAGGAGATGATGGGCTGCGCGCCATCGACATTCGAGGGAACGCAGCCCAGGCATACACCCCCTTCTTCTTCATAGGCCGTGCTGTCGAAGACGACCTTCGCCCCGTTCGCCGAGTCATCGACCGAGTCAATATCGATGCGCAGCTCTAGGTCGCATGGGTCGCCATCGGCGTCGACTGCAGCCGATTTCCATGTGCAGATGGCATAACCTGTCTGGGGGCCGTTCTCCTTGTCCGACTGTTTGATATCCACGACTATCGAGTCGACCGTATTGCGGTGAAGGCATCCCGAGGTTCGGACCGTGGCGTGTGCGAGCGAAAAACGTTGGCAGGCGACGATACCCGACGAATTCGCCACGGGGGTCAGAGCTTGCGGTAAGGAGTTTGCCGTGGCGGGCGTCGCCCAAGCGGCGAGAAGCATACCGCTCGCCAGTGCGCTGCAGAGCGCGGCAACGGGCAAAAGGTTTTTGGGTGCCATGGTTCTCCTATCTATTCCGCGTGCTCCGGTCGTGCTTGGCTATTGGTTGCGTTTGATGTGCAGGCCAAGGCACGTCAGTCCTGCTCCCGCCGTGGCGAAGCCCACCGCAATGAGTTGCCGGGTGTCGCTCGTCTGAGCGAGCGGCTCGTGACGGCTGCCGCGATTAAGGCCCGAAAGGTCGACGGTCACTTCTGTGGCCGCCTGCGCTTGCTCTTGTTGAGCAAAGGCCATGGCAGGTGCGGACGCCAAGATGCCGACGATGGCGGCCAGTGCGATTGCCTTAGGACGTGGCGTGCGCACCGGGCTCGACCGTCCAGGTGATGCTTGCCACTTGATCTCCCGTACCGGTGGCGTGGTAGATGTCACGCGTGACGCGGGCGACGTGGCCACTCACATTGAGCTTGATTTTGTCCGCTCCGTCGGCAATGCCCTGGTACTTCATGTCGAAGTTTGCGTCTTTGGAAAGATCGAGGCCCGTAGTCTGAGTCGCCGAGCTGGCATCCTTTTCTGCCTTATCGGGGCCAACCTTAAAATCGATGGAGTTCTGGGCCGAGCCCGTCTTTGCGTCTGCAACGATTGTCCAGTCGTTCTTGGCCGTGACCTTCATGTTAGTGACGTGGATGCCATATGCCGAGAGGTTGTCGATGGTAATCGTCTTGTCGGAGGGTCCTACAAGCGTTCCGTCGGCGTTGGCGGCAAAGGGGATGACCGTTGGCGCCTTAAACGAAACATTGCTAATGTCGGCCTTCACCGTCACATCGGTGGTTCCAACGCGCACATCTGCCATGGCCGCCGTTGGCGCGGCGCCCATCGCAAGTGCGAGCGTAAGCCCTGCGCCCACGGCGAGTGCCCTGGCTCCGCTCAGGTTCATGGGTGTGTTCATAATCGATCCTTTCTGCTCGTCACGGACTGTTTCCGTGATGGTTGGACGAATGGGGACAGGGTGCTGCCCCTGCGAGTGCGTCGGCCACTAGACTTCTGCCTGGGCCACCCGCACTTTGACACGCGTCGGATTGCCGTGGGTGTCGTAGGTCTTGGCATCGAGTGCCTGAATCTCGATATAAGCCTCGCCTTCTTGGATATCGCCGGCGGGGCAGGTCTCAACCGTCTTGCCGGCCTCGACCACACCGGACTCATAGATGGTCTCGTCGTTTTGAATCACGCGGAAGCGCTGGGGAAACTTGTTGTCTTGGACGTTTTGCACGTTGACGCGCAGCTTGCCGCCTTCCTGCAACTGTGCGACCGGCGCGACCGAGATCGTCATCATGTTGTCGCGGACGATGGCGTCGAGCTCATCCTGGATTTCTTGGCGCGATTTCCCCTCTGCCGTCGTGACTGAGGCGCCCGCTTCGGGCACGGGCTGCGACTGCCAGGCGTATAGCCCTACGGCGATGAGGGCGCAGACGATAGCCAGGCAGACAACGACGAGTTTCTTGCGACGCCCCAGTCCTGCAAGGCGGGGCGGCTTCTTCGCGCTCATGCGGCGTCCTTGGTGGTGTAGACGCGTGCGAACGTGGACGGGTCCGCCCCAAAGAGCATGTGAAGCATCAGGCGGCGCGAATAGATGAGCTCGTCGAAGTCGTGAGGGAGCTCGATGTTGTGGATACGCGCGATGTGGTGGGCGAGCGCCGAGAACGACTCGGGGTCGCAGATAACATCGGTGGTGACGTGGTAGACCGCCGTATCGGGGAACGCCTCTTCGTCGAAAGGCAGGAGATAGGGATCGTCGTCGACCTCGATGGCGACGCCGTACTGGGGCCAGTAATATGCCATGGGAACCTCCCTGCTTCGGGGGCCAAAACTTCCATTGGTTTTGGCTGTTGATGCCGACCGTATCAGTCGCTACTTGACCAATTTCTGACCAAACGCTTGACGGATTGACATCTCCGCAGGTAAAAGATGGTAAAAATTACTTCAACTTTTTTGAGCGCCAATTGCGTGGTCGCTGGCGGTAAAGCGACATGTGTCAAAAGCATCGTCTGCCGAGGAAACCTTGCCGCTCGCCGAATTGCACGAACGTAAAAATCGCCAATTATGGAGACGGTCTCGAACACGTCGACGAAACGATGCGGTAACATCTCCCTGCAAACACTGTAGTTAGCTAAAGGGGGAGTTCGCGTGTCTGCAACCATCAAACCCTTCACCGACGAGTTCGAAGAGTATGGTCGCGATGAGTCTCGCACATCGGGCGAAGCCTCGAGCATCTCGTTTCCGACAACGGAGGACGAGGTCCGCGCCATTTTGAAAAAGCTCCATGCCGAGCGTGTCCCGGTGACGGTTCAGGGCGCCCGGACCGGTCTTGCCGCCGGCGCCGTGCCTCATGGCGGTCACGTTCTCAATACTTCCCGCATGAATCGCTACCTAGGCATTCGCCGCGATGAGCAGGGCCGCTTTCTTTTGCGTGTGGCGCCCGGCGTCGTGCTGTCTGAGCTGCGCAAGCAACTGGGCAAGAAAGTGCTGCCGACTGCCGGCTGGGACCAGGCATCGCTTGAGGCCTACGAGGAGTTCCAGGAAGCCCCCGAGCAATTCTTTCCTACCGATCCCACCGAGGCATCTGCCTGTCTGGGCGGCATGGCGGCATGCAACGCTTCCGGCGCCCGTAGCTACGCTTACGGCCCCATGCGCCCTCACGTCACGGGCCTTCATGTCGTGCTGGCCGATGGCGACCTGCTCGAGCTTCACCGTGGCGAGGTTTTTGCGCAGGGTCGTCGCCTTTCGCTCGTCACGGTGCAGGGCCGCACGCTCGAGCTCGACCTTCCCGGCTACACCATGCCCAAGACCAAAAATGCTTCGGGCTATTTCGTTGCTGACGATATGGATGCCATCGATCTGTTTATCGGTGCGTGTGGCACACTCGGCGTCATCACCGAGCTCGAGATTGCCCTGCAGACGGCGCCTGCGGTCGTTTGGGGCGTGAGCTGCTTCTTTGACAGCGAAGACAAGGCCGTGTCCTTCACCGATTCCGTGCGTCCCGTCCTGTCCCACGCGGCTGCTATCGAATATTTCGATGCGGGCGCCCTGGATATCCTGCGTCGTCAGCGTGAGCAGTCGACCGCGTTCGCCTCGCTGCCGGCGCTCGACAAAGA
>CAJMSG010000090.1:0-7025 GCA_905216105.1 uncultured bacterium
GTCGCCTGCCTGGATGGCGACTGCAAGGGCTGCTCGCGATCTGAGGAGTGCCCCACGCTCGACGTGTGGAAGAACCTGGACAAGCTCATTAACGACTACCTCGACGGCGTGACGCTCGATCAGCTTGTCGCTCCCAACCATGGCTACGACTACGTCATCTAGCCCACCTGCCATGTGGGGATGGGGTGGAAATGATAGATTTTCTTGCCCTCTGAGACTTGGCAAATAAGAAGGCCGCCCATTTTTGCGATGGGCGGCCTTTGATTTGGTTCGATGCGTCTGTGTATCGGGGGCGTTCTACTCTTCGGCAAGACTATCGAGGATGCTGCGCATGATGGACACTAGGATGCTGCCCATAAAGGCCGAGCCAAAGCCGGCGATGGAGATGCCGACGCCCAACAGGTTGACCGACAGGTAGCTGGCGAGCTCCAGCATAAAGCTGTTGAGCACGAGCTGGAAAATGCCGAGCGTAATGATCGTGAACGGCAGCGAGATGACCGTGAGGAACGGTTTGACGAACGAATCGACGATGTTGAGGAACAGTCCCACAAAGGCAAAGCAGACCCAGGCCTCGGCAAAGCCGAAGGGTTGGATACCAGGGACGAGGAACGTGGCGATCGCGATGGCGATCGAGGTGAAGAGCCAGTTAAGCATAAAGCGCATGGCGTGAATCCTTTCTTGCGCCGGGATTGCTGGCGTCGCGTGAAGCGGCTTGCGGCGGCGACTTGGATGGTTGCGCGGGCGCGCCGCGGTGTTTGGGTGCCCATTGTCTCAGATATTCGTGGAGCTTACGTGCGCATTCGGTTTCTAAACGGCGTTCGTCCTGAAAAACGTGCCGCTGGCAGAGAGTCTTGTCACTTTAGTTTGGTGGTGTGCTACACTGCTACGGGCAAATGGCCCATGCATAGTTTTATTGCATATTTACGGGCGAACGATGCCCGATGTCAGTATCAACTTCGATGCCTTTTGGCGGGTTTGGCGGTGATCGATGAATATCGAGAACATGTTTGACAAGCCTGATGTCAAGCAGCTGGTCCACGCATTTAGTCTTTTGGACGACGAGAACGATATCCAGGCGTTTTTAACCGATATCTGCACGCCGCGCGAGATTTGCGATCTTTCTCAGCGCCTGCAGGTCGCGCGTTATCTGGATGAGGGCGAGCCCTATGTTGAGGTTCAGGCCCGCACCGGCGCTTCGTCCACCACGGTGAGCCGCGTGTCCAAGGCGCTTAATGGCGAGTACGGTGGCTATCGCAAGATCCTCATCAAACTGGAGGATGGCGAGTAAGCCGGCGGCAACAAACGAATTGCGCAGAACCGTCCCTTCGGGGGCGGTTTTTTGATCCCTTGGGGACGGAGGAAAACAGGTCACCGGGTTAGACTGACCCCCTCGATGATCCGTTTTCCTCCGTCCCCAAGGGATCAAATCTGTTGGCGTGGGGCAAATCTGTCCGCGTGGGCGGGTAGGATGGATGCATTGATTATTGCGAACGGTTTGAGTGGAGGACCATGCCTGTTCGAATCTATACCACCAATACCGGTACGGACTTGAGCGATGCCGAGGCGGCGTTGCTCGCCGACCTGGTTGCCCGCCACGGGCGTGCCGTTTTGCTGGCGCCCTCGTTTGCCGAGCTCGACCTGTGCCGTCACGATGCTGCGGTTGCTGGCGCCTCGCTGGGTATCGACTACAAGACGCCTTCGTCGTGGCTCCGCTCGCTGTGGGAGCTTATGGGCGATGGCCGCAGCTTTGTCGACAACATGCAACGCCAGATGCTGTTCTCGGACATGATCGCCCGTCGCGACGATGCCGACCTGCAGCCACTTTCGCGCAGCCAGGGCACGGTGCGCATGCTCGCGCGCATGGCCCGCGATGTGCTGCCGGGCGTAGCGGGAACGGGTGCCGAGCGCTGCTGCGGTGACGTTTGCCAGCCCGATCCCAAGAGCGACGCCGAGGCTCGCGTGTTCGAGCTGTTGAGTGCCTATGCGAGCGGCTTGGACCGTCGAGACATGGTCGAGCCCTGCGAGGCGGCTGACCTTATGGCCGGGGTGCTGGCCGACGACCTTCCGGCGTGCGCCCGCGCGGTATGTGTGCGCGGTATCACGTCGTTTACGCATGGCCTGCTCGAGCTGCTGTCGGCCGTGGCGAACAACGGGGGAGAGGTCGTTGTGCTGCTTGCCCGCGAGCAGGCGGCAATGCGCGAGGAACTTGCTGCCGCCTTTGATGTCCGCGGCGTGCTGTTTGAGGCCGCACCGCTGGGGGAGGGTGCCGCCGCGCCCCAGGCTGCCTCCAAGTCCGCCGCTCAGCCTACCTTTGTAGAGGTTGCCGGCCCTCACGCCCGCGCCCACGCCTATGTGGATGCAATCGATGAGCTGGTAAAAACGTGTGAGGACGCCGAGGTCGACGGCGGTGTCGCGGCGTCCGCGGACCCCGTGCGCGTGCTCGTGGTGTCTGCCCGGGCTCCCCAGCTGTTTGGTGAACTCGCTGCCCGTTTGGCGGCACGTCATATTGCGGCCGAGACAACCGAGTTCACGGCGTTTTCCCAATCCATCGCGGGCAGGCAGTTCACGGCGCTCGCCAATCTGATCGAGCGCATGAAGGCCGCCGACGAGGGCACTGCCTCCAAGACCGAGTGGTGGCCCGCGCCGGAGCTTACCGACTGGATTTACAGTCCGCTTTCGGGTGCCGATGCTGCCAGCGCGCGCACCTTCGACAAGAACATGCGCCTGTCGCGCGGCAAGACCACCACGGCCGTCAAGAGCCTGCTACAGAGCGTGCAGGGCCAGGTCAGGGGTACGCGCAAGGCCGCCAGCGATGATAACTGGTTTAAGAGCGTGCCGTGCGTGGTCTCGGACGTGTTCCAAGCGCTGTGGCGCGACAAACCTGTGACGGCGCTCAAGGCAATGCTCGCCGTCGCCGAGGCGTTGCCCGATCGCGCCCTTGGAGGCCTTGACGGCCAAGCTCGTCGCCAGGCGGAGACCGCCCTGCTGCGACATGCCATCGACATCCTCATGAACGATGCTCGTGCGCTCGACGTGTCGCAGGCCGCGACCGTGCCCGTGCTCGACGACGTTCGTACCAAGGTGGACAAGCGCAGCACCGCATACGATTACGAGACCTACGAGGTCGACCGCGCGCCGCGCGCCCAGGTGCGCTTTGCGTCGCTTACCGATGCGGCAGCCCTGCGCCCCGACGGCTACGATGCCGTCCTGTTTGCCGACGTCGACTTGGACAGCTATCCGCTCTCACATGAGGAGGGCCCGCTGGCCACGCTGACGGCCGAGCTGGGGCGCAACGGTGTGACGCTTGAGCCCGCGGCCCTGCTTCGCGTGCGCTTTGGCCGCGCGATGCAGGCGGCACGCGGCCTCGTTGTGCTCGCCCGCGTGACCCACGATCGCCAGGCGCGCGAGTGCTATCCGGCTGCCGTGTGGACCGAGTTGCGGGCGCATGCCGAGGCCGCTGGCGCCGCCAAGGCTGCGTGCGTGGGCGAGGGCAGTATCGTCGCCGATTTTGATCCAGCGGCCGGCGAGGGCATCGAGTGCAAGCGTGTCGCGTGCGAGGCTCCTCAACATTTGAGTGAGGCGGCTGTGCCGTACCTGGTCCTGCGTCGCCGCGATGGCGAGGGCGAGAACGCGCCGCTCGTGCCGCGTCTGACGTCCGCCTCGCAGATTGAGGCGTACTCGATGTGCCCGCTGTGCTGGTTCGTGTCGTATCGCGTGAAGCCCCAGTCCATCGACGCGGGCTTTGGCAACATGGAGAAGGGCAACTTTGTCCACGATGTGCTGGAGCATCTGCATGCCCGCCTGCCCCAGGAGGGCATGGAGCGCGTGACGCCCGAGAATCTGCCGCGCGCTCAGGAGCTGCTGCGCGAGGTCTTTGACGAGACGTTGGCCGAGCACGCCGGCAAGCGAGGCACGGAGGGCCCGCTGGTGCCGCTCTCTGCGGTGGAGGAGCGCCAGGTGGCCGAGATCTTGCCGCAGCTGGAGGGCGTGCTTGCCTACGAGTCCGAGGCACTTGCCCCCTTTGCCCCGCGCTACCTGGAGTTCGCCTTCAACGAGCTCAAGGTCGAGTATGCCGGTTGGCCGCTTGGCGGGCGTATCGACCGCGTGGACGTGGACGCCGAGAATCGTGCCGTGGTGATCGACTACAAGCATCGCACGGGCGTTGAGGAGTTTAAGCTCGCCGACCCTACGGTGCGCGACGAGGAATCGGGCACGGCGCCCATCGACGATCCGCGCTGGTTGCCGCCACATACCCAAACGCTCATCTACGCCCAGGCCATGCGCCGGGCGCTGGATTTGGACACCCGCGCGGCGCTCTACTTTTCGACCAAGGGCGGCAAACCGGCGTTGCGAGGCGCCGCGAGTGCCGAGCTGCTCGAGGAGGAGCGTGGTGACGGTCGCATCCCGGGCCTTAAGAAAGGTTTCCCCGGCGAGGGTGGCAGCATGGACTTCGACGCCCTGCTCGATCGCGTGGAGGCCGGCATCGCCGAGCGCCTGCGCGAGCTCGAAGCAGGCAACGTTGCCGCCGTCGACCCGACGTCGGCTCAGGCCGCGCATGCGCGCTGCTCGTATAACCACGAAGGAACGTTTGTAAGGAGGGACGTGTAGGCCATGGATCTTTCGACTTTGATGCCGCAACAGCTGCAGATCGTCAAAACGCTCGACCGTCCGCTGTTTGTCTCGGCGGGCGCCGGTTCGGGCAAGACCTTTACCCTCACGCGCCGCATCGTCTACGCGCTCTCGCCCGAATCCGGTCCGTTCGTTGAGCATCTGGACCAGGTGCTCGCCATTACCTTTACCAAAGATGCCGCTGCCGAGATCCGTGACCGCGTGCGCCGTGCGCTTATCGACGAGGGCATGGACGAGGAAGCGCTGACCGTCGACGACGCGTGGATCTCGACCATTCACGGCATGTGCTCGCGTATCCTGCGCGCGCACGCGCTGGAGCTGGGCATCGACCCCGAGTTCACGGTGCTCACCGATACCGACGAGCTTATGGATCAGGCAGTTGAGCATGTGCTGGCCCGCGCGACGGCGCCCGATGCGGCCCCCGAGCTCGCGGCATCGCTCAAGGCCCTCTACGCCTGGTATCCCATGGCGGGCGAGGGCGGCCCCTTTGGCGCCGGCACTACCATCAAGGGTCTGGTGCGCGAGCTGCTGGAGCTCTCGAGCCAGCTGCCGGGCGGCATGGACGACGTACGCGTGGCGCGCGGCCAGGCCGATACCTCGGCTCTTGCCGACGCCTATCGTGCGGCGCTGGGCGCAAGCAAGGCCGCGACCGAGAAAGCGCAGGTGGCGCTCGATGCCATCGACGCGTTCGAGGCGAGCGGCAAGACCATGGCCGATGCGGCGCGACTCATGATGTCGTGCACCGTGCCGCGCGCGAGTAAGGCGTTCCCCAAGGAGCAGGTCGAGCTGCTCAAGGCCGAGGCTGCCGATGCATTTATCAATATCGCGCTGGCCTGCGGTGGTCCCGCGCTCGATGCGCTGGTGGGCTTGGCCCGCTCTGTAGAGGCCGAGTATCGCGCGCTGAAGGCCGGCCAGTCTGCCCTCGACAACAACGACTTGCTGCGCATGGCCTACGAGGCCCTGCGCGATTACCCGGCCATTCGCGCTGCGTACGAGGGCCGCTTTAAGATGGTCATGATCGATGAGTTTCAGGATACCGACCAGATGCAGGTCGACCTGATCCGTTACCTGACCGGCGCGGGGGAGCGCGCGCTGTGCACCGTGGGCGATGCGCAGCAGTCGATCTATCGTTTCCGCGGCGCCGAGGTCGAGGTCTTCCGCCGCCAGGAGCGCAAGGTGGGATCGACGGCGGCGTCCGAGACGGTTGCCACGCTGGATGTCCCCACCGGCGAGCTCGTCAAGCTCGTGCGCAACTTCCGCAGCCACGACGAGGTACTGCGTTACGTGGCACGCGTCTTCGACGGCGATGACGGCGGCCTGATGCAGGGCTTTTTGGATCTTGAGGCGAGCGACGGCCGCAAGGACACGCTGGTGGCAGACGCCTCGCGTCGTCAGGCGCTCTTTGTTGCCGGCGGCAGCACGCAGGAGCGCACACAGGCCAAGGCCCGTGCGATCGCCGAGCGATTCCGCGCGCTTGCCGATGCCGGCCAGCCCCAGGGCGGCATGGTGCTGCTGCTGGGCTGCATGACCAACGCAGACGTCTACGCACAGGCCTTCCGTGACCAGGGGCTCGACTGCGTCATCGCGGGCGGCTCGGTCTTTGCCCAAGCTGCCGAGGTGCAGACGGTGCGCGCCCTGGTTTGTGCGCTGGCCAATCCGGCCGATACGGCGCAGGGTCTTATGCCACTGCTGGCCTCGCCGATGTTTGCGCTGGGCGCTCAGGAGTTCTTGGCGCTGGCGACCAAGCTCGATAG
The DNA here is from genome assembly GCA_905216105.1 of uncultured bacterium. Classification (GTDB taxonomy): domain Bacteria; phylum Actinomycetota; class Coriobacteriia; order Coriobacteriales; family Coriobacteriaceae; genus Collinsella. The sequence continues at coordinate 6,384 of CAJMSG010000090.1, forward strand.
CGAGACGGGGGAGACCTCGCGCCGCAACATCGATGCAGGCATCATGAGCGATTTCGACGTGCCGGGCCTGCAGGGCCTGCCGCTCGTGACGCGCGCCCGCGAGGTACTGCGCTATGCACTTCGTCGCGTGGGTCGCGATTCGTTCGCCGCCATCGCGCGTGACGTGGTCAACGCCTCCGGCTGGTTCGTGCGTCTGGCGCAGCGTGGTCCCGAGGGCAAGGCCATCGCCGCCAACGTGCTCAAGGCGCTCGATGCCGTGGCTGAGGCTGAGGCCGAGTTCGGCAACTCGCCGCGCTCCATTGCGCTTGCCTTCGATCGCTTCCTGGCGGGCAAGGAGGCCCCGGGCGCGCTCAATGAGGAGGGCGACGGCGCGGTACGCATCATGACGGTGCACGCCTCCAAGGGTCTGGAGTATCCGGTTGTGGCGGTCGCCGAGTGCTTTGGCGTGCGTAAGTCCTCGGGTGCGGCTCAGATGGGGCGTGTCGAGGGCGGAGCGCAGGTCGTGGCGCTGCCGGCACGCTTCAACGGCGTTAAGCTCGCCGACGGAACCTTTGTGAAGGGCGACGACGTCAAAAAGCAGTTTGAGCATGCGTTTAAGGGCAAGGGCACGTCGCTGTGGCTGCCGCCGGAGCTCATGGAGGA
>CAJMSG010000091.1:0-7024 GCA_905216105.1 uncultured bacterium
CGCCCAAAGGGCATGAGGTGCACGAGCGTGTTCTTGGAGATGTTGGAGTTGGGGACGATGATGGTCTGCCCGCAGGCATCTTCGATGGTCGTATGGCGCCAGGTGATATCTTGGACCACGCCGGACACGCCGCCGACCTCGATATTGTCGCCGGGTTTGATAATGCCCATAAACGTCACCTGCATGCCGCCGATGAGGTTTGAAAGCGTGTCCTGAAAGCCGAGCGAGATGGCGATGCCGCCGACGCCAAGAGCGGCGACGAGCGCGTTTGCGTTAATGCCAAAACAGTTGTCGAGGATAAAGCTGCCACCAATCATCCAGATGACGGCGCGCGCGATGTTGATGAAGATACTCGATGCCGGAAGCGGGTTATCGTCTCGGTTAAGCAGATGGTGCAGGGTCTTGGATGCGACCTTGGCGGCGACGGCGGTGCCTATCGCCAAGATGACGGCCCAGATGATGTTGTGGACCCACCGTTGCTCAAAGAAATGAAGAATTGGCTCAAACAATTCCATGTAGGGAAAACCTCCTAATGATCGTTCAACCATGATACCCACCAAGAAGCCCGTCCGATCAAATTCGGACGGGCTTCTGTGCTCGATATAAGGTTTACGCGGCGGGGCTGTAAGGCCCGGCGGTGTAGCTTAGCGTCGACGCTTCCAGATAATACCGAGCATGATGACGATGATGCCGCCGATAAGGCACGCGCCAACTACTGCCAGCGTGCGGTCTCCCGTTGCGGCGAGCTTACCGGTCGTCTTCTTGGTGATGACCTTCGTGGTCGTCGTGTCCGTCTTAGGCGAGGGCTTAGGCGTCGGGGCCGGTGTGGGCGTGGGGTCCACGGCTACGGAGCCGAAGCTGATGGTGCCGGCGAGTCCGGCCATCTTGCTCTCCCAGCCGTTCTGCCCAATCAGCGCCCTCAGCGCCGCCTCACACGTGCCCCACTCGGTGTACTTGGTGGCGTGTGCAAAGGTGGGAAAGTCGGTCGTGTTGGTAATGATGTAGTTGTTGGTGGCGACGGTATAGGTCTTGGCGGGGTCGAGCGTGCTGCCGTCCTTGGTGAGTGCGGCACTCACAATGCGCTTGCCTTCGGGCTGCGTCCAATCAATCGTCACGTTGATGCCGCCAAAGGAGAGAACGCTGCCAGAGTCATCGCGCCACTTGTACTTGTCTTGCGCCTCCTGCTCGGTATGGCCGGCTGCCACGTAGGCTTGCTGAAGCTCGTAGCTGTGATTGCATTCGTCGCTGATCTGCAGCGAGTGCTCGAGCGCTGCGAGGAAGTCCGCGCCGGTCATGGTCCAGGTTTCCACGGTGTTGCCGTAGGGCGAGATGGCGATGACGTTGCCGGCGGTCACGTTGCCCGCCGCGATGCCGCCGCGGATGCCGCCAGCGTTTTCGATAGCGAGGTCCGCGCCCGTCAGGGCAAGATAGGAGCCGCAAATCACGTGGCCGATGGTCTGGGCCTTGGTGGTGTCGCCCTCCTTGCTGGGGCGGAAATCGGTGGTGCGTACCATTTCCCAACCATGCGTGCCTGCGGCGTCCTCGCCGTAGAAATAGTTGGTGGTGGATGTGCCGAGCACCTTGTTCGATTCGTTTTCAAAGGCCTCGTCGAGCGGCTTGATCTTGTTGCGGACGTCTTCAAGGCGGCTTTGGTAGTCGGAACCCTTGTCGGGGTCTGCCAAAAGGTCGTTGACGTTCTTGGCGGTGTAGAGCTTCTCGTCGTTGTCGTCTGTAGGGACCGTGACCGTGTCATCGTCGGTCGTCTCGGTGCCATTCGTGTCGTATTTGTACGGAATGGAAAGCAGTCCCACCTCGGCAAAGGCGCTGCCTGCCTCGACAACGTGGATCGTCTTGCCGTCGGCTCCCGTTACCTTCTCGTTAAGGTTGATGTGCTCGTGGCCTGCGATAAGGGCATCGACGCCACGGAGCCGCGTGGCAAAGGTCTTTGCGTCGAGCGTGTGCGCGATGCACACAACAACATCGCAGCCCTCCTTGCGCAGCTGCTCTGCCTCGGCATTGATGGCGTTCGCGGCACTCGAGAACGACGTACCCGCGACCAGGTCCGCGCGCAGCGAGGATCCCAGCGACTCATCCATGGCACCCACGACGCCGACCTTGATTTTGTAGTCGAATGTGGAGTGATCTTCGCTATCCTCCCAGGTGCGATCGAGCGTCTTCGTGATGCTCGAGCTCCATACGCCGCTCGTAGACTTCGCGTTCGCGCAGAGCATGGCGAAGGGCGTGCCGGTGGGGCTGTAGCCGGTCATGGTGCGGAGCTTGTCCGCGCCGTAGCTCCAGTCGTGGTTGCCCGGCGTGGTCGCGTCGTAGCCGTCTGCATAGAAGGTGTCCATGAGCTCGGCGATGCTCTTGCCCTCGCTCATGGTGGCAAAGGACTGCCCGTGGAAGGTATCACCCGCATCGAGCAAAAGATCGGGGGCGTTGCCCTGGGCGCTATAGAGAACTGCCAGTCCGTCAAAGCCCACAGTGCCGATGCCCTTGCTTGCGTTGTAGCTGTACTTGTAGCTGCCGTGGATATCGTTGGTGTGCATGACGGCCACGGAGCCGTCAATAGCGGCGGGCAGGTTCCCCGCGAAAACGAGGCTTGGGATGCCTGCGAGCGAGCCGGCAAACAACGCGGCGGCTAACGCAAGGCGGGGGAGTCTTTTCATGGCAGTTTCCTTAGTCCTTAGCCAGAAAGTCTGGTTGAATATCGGATTATCGACATAATATGCGAAAACCGCCGCAAGGGCGTCTGTCCCTTTGCGGCGGTTTTGACGTTTGTGCAGATAAAACCTGCCAAAATAAACCTGTCCCTTTTTGGTAGGTTTAGCTCAGCAGCATGCGGTCGTTGGCGAGCTCGCCGCCCGAGACCTCCTCGAACTTCTGCAGCAGGTCGGCGACGGTGAGCGACTTCTTCTCATCGCCCGCCACGTCGTAGATTACGTGGCCCTCGTGCATCATGATCAGACGGTTGCCCAGACGGATAGCGTCATTCATGTTGTGCGTAACCATGAGCGTGGTCAGATGGTTTTCGTCGACAATCTCCTCGGTCAGGTTGAGCACCTTAGAGGCCGTCTTGGGGTCGAGGGCCGCCGTGTGCTCGTCGAGCAGCAGCAGGCGCGGCTTGGTGAGCGTGGCCATCAGCAGGGTGAGTGCCTGGCGCTGGCCGCCCGAGAGCAGACCGACCTTGGCGTTGAGGCGTGTGTCCAGGCCAAGGTCCAGGCGTTTGAGCAGCTCAACGTACTCGTCCTTCTCGGCCTTGGTGACGCCCCATGAAAGACCGCGACGCTGGCCGCGGCGCTTGGCGAGGGCTAGATTCTCGGCAATCTGCATGTCGGCTGCGGTGCCGCGCATGGGGTCCTGGAACACGCGGCCCAGATACTTGGCGCGCTGAGACTCGCTCAGACGCGAGATGTCGGTGCCGTCGAGCTCGATGACGCCCGAATCGAGCGGATACACGCCGGCAATCATGTTGAGCAGCGTGGACTTGCCGGCGCCGTTGCCGCCGATCACGGTCACAAAGTCGCCGTCGTTAAGGGTGAGGTCGACGCCGGTGAGTGCGCGCTTCTCGGTGACGGTGCCCTTGTTAAAGGTCTTTTTGACGTGCGAGAGCTTAAGCATCTGCCTCATCCCCCTTCGTGTAGGAGCTGCGGAGCTTATAGCGCTCCCAAACCACGGGCACGCACAGGGCCACGGCAACGATCACGGCGGAGAGCAGCTTCATGTCGTTGGCGTCCATGCCCAGCTGCAGCACGATGGCGCGAATGAGGAAGTACACCACGGAGCCAAAGACGGCAGAGGCAAGACGGACGCTAAACTGAGTCAGACCGCCGGGCAGCAGGCGGCCGAGCACCTCGCCGATGACGATAGCAGCAAGACCGATAACGATGGCGCCGGTGCCCATGCCAATGTCAGCATACTTCTGGCTCTGGCAGATGAGCGCGCCCGAAAGGCCGATAAGGGCGTTGGAGAGCACGAGGGCGATCATCTTGGTGGAGTTGGTGTTGACGCCCAGGGCGCGGATCATGTACTCGTTGTTGCCGGTGGCGCGCAGCGCCGAACCGATCTCGGTGCCAAAGAACCAGTACAGGATGGCGACGATGGCCACGGCCAGCACAATGCCCAGGATGATGGCAACGGTGGACTGCGGCAGGCCCGTCATGTGGCTGACAGACGAGAAGATGGTGCCCTTGGCAAGGATGGGCGTGTTGGACTTACCCATGATGCGCAGGTTGATGGACCACAGGCTGATCTGCGTAAGGATTCCGGCGAGGATTGCGGGAATCTCAAAGACGGTGGTCAAGATGCCCGTGACGGCGCCGGCGATGGCGCCGGCGCACATGCCAGCCAGTACGGCGAGCAGTGGGTCGACGTTATTGTTGACGATGAGCACGGCGCAAACGCAGCCGCCGAGGGCAAAGCTTCCGTCGCAGGTCATATCGGGGATGTCGAGCAGGCGGAACGTGATAAACACGCCGAGCACCATAATGCCCCAGAGGACGCCCTGCGAAATGGCGCCCTGCAATGCAATGAGCATGCTTCATACCTCCTAGGATAGGGTGGACACGTGATTTTCCATAATAGCGGTAACACTGCATAAAAGAGCTGCGGACGGATGTTTTGTCTCATCCGAAACAAGCAGGGCGAACGCCGGTCTATAGCGTTCGCCCCTGTGGCTCAGATATTGAATAACGCGGCTATGGCACGAGCGCGGGCTCTAGATGCATTGCCACGCATGACGCTATGCGTCCAGAGCGGAGAGGTCGATGCCCAGGGCCTCGGCCATCTCGTCGTTCTTGACGACGACCAGGTCCTTGCTCGAGAGATGCTTGATCGGCATATCCTCAGGCTTGGCCTCGCCCTTCAGGATCTTGACGGCCATCTCGCCTGCAGCGTAGCCCAGGTCCTCATAGTTGATGGAGAGGGTGAACACGCCGCCGGCCTTGCACATGCCCTCCTCGCCGGTAACGAAGGGGAGCTTGTTCTCCTTGCAGATCTGGCCGACCTGCGAAGCACCCGCGGCGATGGTGTTGTCGGTGGGGGAGTACAGCGCGTCGACCTTGCCCACGGCGGACTCGACGACGGACTGGATCTCGTTGGAGCTCGAGACGGTGAAGTCGGTGTACTCGAGGCCCAGCTTGTCGAGCTCCTTCTTGGCGGCCTTGATCTGGACGTCGGAGTTGGACTCGGCGGTGCAGTAGAGCAGGCCGACCTTCTTAACGTCGGGCAGGACCTTCTGCATCATCTCGAGCTGCTCGGCGACCGGGGTGAGGTCGGAAGTGCCCGTGACGTTGGTGCCGGGCTTGTCGTTGTCCTGGACCAGGCCGGAAGCGGCGTAGTCGGTGATGGCGCAGCCAACGATGGGGATATCGGCGGTGGCGCCGGCGGCAGCCTGCGCGGCGGGCGTAGCGATGGCATAGATCAGGTTGACGCCGTCGCCTACGAACTTGTCGGCAATGGACTTACACGTGGACTGGTCGTTCTGGGCGTTCTTCTGGTCGATCTTGACCTTGAGACCGCTCTTCTTGATGGCCTTGACGAAGCCGTCGTTGGCGGCATCGAGCGCGGAGTGCTCGGTGAGCTGCAGAACGCCGATGGTGTAGTCGGAACCGGCGGCAGCGGAGCCGGAACCAGAGTTGCCGCCGCATCCGGCGAGCGGAGCGAGCGCGAGCAGGCCAGCGGAGACAAGAAGGCTCCTGCGGCTGATGGTGATGTCCTTCATATCATTACCCCCAGTATAAAAATGGCTGGAAACACTGCACTATGAAAAAGTGCAAGTGGGACTATAGTAACGCCGATGCCCATTTTTACAACATCCTGGCGCGTTTTTTAATACTGAACCGGATGGGCGGTACTGAGGAACGACGGACGGTAACGGGGCTTACGCTGCGGGTGCGGTGCTGTCTTCTTCGTCTAGCGCGGCAAAGAGTTTCTTGCCGTCGAGCAAACGCGTGCTGACGTTTCTCATGCGGCTGACCTCAACGGTGCGCAGGGTGTCGTCGGCGCCTCGGGTGTCGTAGACCGTTCTCAGCAGATACGAGACGCCGTCGCGCTGCCTGATGGCAAAGGGCCGGACCGTCATCCGCACCACCTCGATTTTGCCTCGGGTCAGGACGTTTGTGATATCAAAGCTGACGGTTGTTCCATGGTCGATGGCCTGTTCGATGAGCTCGCACGTGTCGATACGCTTGGCGTGCGGACGCGTTGTCTTGACGGGTGCGTCGTTGGCGGCCGGTGCCGGTTCGGGCATATCGAGATAGTCGCGAACATCGGCGCTCGCCATGGCGACCAGGTGCTGTGCCATGCTCTTTCGAATGGCTATGGGCGTCGATCGGTTGCGCATGACCATGCCGTGGAGCCGTATGATCTCTTCGTCAGCAAGCGGGCGGGTGAGGAGCCGATAGCCCACGCCGCGTTTATAGTCGATTTCGTATCCGGCGTGACGAAGTGCGGATATCGAGGTATAGATGCTGCGGCGTGCCGCCGAGATGGGCATGCGGGCGGGGTCGTCGGGATGGGCGAGGAGCTCGACCAGCTCGTCGGAAAGCAGTGCCTTGTCCTCGCCGGTGTTCTCGCTCAAGAGCTGCAGGATGCGTACGGCGCGATAGGCTGCCATCGAGGCGGAGCCCCTGGTCGTGGTCTCGTAGTTTTCAACAACGGCTTCGGTCATAGCGCCCACGTCCTTTCCGTTTTTGGTGATGGCAGATCAGAGCCTAGGGCGCGAAGCCTGGCCAAGGACGCGTGACGCCTTGGACGGTCGATGGTTGCCGGCAAACGGCGGGTCGAGTTTTCAACAACCCTGCCTAACTGACCAAAACCTTGCCAAAAGCTTGACGGATGCTGTTGAAAAAAGCGCCCCTCGGCTTGCCGAGAGGCGCTGGCGTGATGCGCTGGAACGCGTTTGGTGGCGCTATGGAGATTAGAAGTCGGCGTTACCCACGGTACGAGGGTGCGGCAGGACGTCGCGGATGTTGCCCACGCCGGTGAGGTACATCACCAAGCGCTCGAAGCCCAGACCGTAGCC
>CAJMSG010000092.1:0-7009 GCA_905216105.1 uncultured bacterium
ATCAGCTGCTGCTCGCGTTACTTCTGCGAGACGTATGTGGTCGAAGGGGGAGCGGAGGCCTCCGAGGAGGCCATGCGCCGTCCCTTTGCGATTCTCGCCTTTGTGTTCGCGGCGTTTTCGTGCGTGCTCTCCAACGTGGGCCTCGACGTGATCCTCATGTTCTCGGTGCCCATGCTCAACGCCTTGTACCCCGTTGCCATCGTGCTGGTGCTGATGGGCCTGGTGCACGGTTTTTGCGACGCGTACCCCCAAGTGTGGGTTTGGGTCGGCGGCGTTGTCGCGGTGCAGAGTGTGATCACCTCGGTTCGCGACGCGTTCTTTGCGGGCGCGTGGCTGCCGTTCGATGCATTGCCCTTGGCAGATATCGGTGCCGCATGGGCGCCAGTCGCCGTGGTGGCGTTTGTGATCGGTCTGGTTCATAGCCAGTTTGTCACACATTCGAGGAGCTAGGGTTTCTGCGCTTGCACAGGCGGGGAGTCTCCCCTATAATTTCCTTCGCTTTGGGACACGCAAGGTTTATGCCTTAGCTGCTCAACACCTTCGGGACGTGGCGCAGTTTGGTAGCGCGCCTGCTTTGGGAGCAGGATGTCGCAGGTTCAAATCCTGTCGTCCCGACCATATCTTGCGGGCGTAGTTCAATGGTAGAACCCCAGCCTTCCAAGCTGATGACGCGGGTTCGATTCCCGTCGCCCGCTCCATAGGATAGTTTTAACGGCTCTGTTTCCTTCTGGGAATCAGAGCCGTTTTCATATACATGCCGGGGACCTCACATCCCCTCCTAAGTTGTGGTGAAATAGTTCCTGGATTAGCCGCAAAAGCTGTTATCCAGGAACTATTTCACCGCAACTTATTGAGGCTGAGCGGTCTGGGTCGATGATGGGTTCTGTTGTCGAGAAGATGAGGACAGCCGGTCAGGAGTCTGCGTAGGGTTTTGTGGTTGGTATCCCGTAGCCGCGCATCATGGAGCCGAACGTTTTGACATCATAGGTGTCTGAGAGCTTGAAATGAATGACGTTGTGGCCCATGGCACGCAGGTTCGCGTCGCGTATGAGGGCATCTCGATAGGTTTTTGCCGCAGCATGTTCCGGATCATTTTGGGCATCGTCCTCAAACTTGCCTAGTCCATGCAGCTCAGCCAGCATCCAAGAGCCGTTTGGCATTTGCCAGCCGTAATCTGCCAAATAATAGCCGGCGTTTCCAGGTCGAGTGATTTCAACCTGAAGTTCGGGAGCGGCAACTCCCGCCAGAATCATTGCCGCCCGCGCTTCGGATTCTCCACCGTTATCCGATCTGCCATCCATGTGTTCAAAAACGTCAAATGCACGCGCGATGCCGTGCAGTCCACGGCAGTTCGCTTGTGCATATGAACGCAATTCTTCACGCTCGACACCGTACTCACGAGCCAACCCGTCGACATAGCCTAGTGCATATCGAAAGGCGCTCGTTCGGGCGATGTCGACCACCGTGCGATATGGATCCGTTAACGTAAACGGGCCGAGCTGCCATACGTCGCCCGGCCGCCAGCGTCGGTATTCAACGAATTCGTACGTATCGCGCCTGGTGGAACGCGGCAGCAGCACTTGCACCTTGTCGAGAAGCGAATATGCAGAACCGATGCCATAGAGCAGTGCCGCCGTTGCTCCACAAAACACGGCATCCGGTTCAACGACCGCAATAGCGGATGCCAATTGAAAGATGCGATCTTCGACGCCGAGGTCATTCCAATACGCGGGATCAGCGTAGACATGGTTGTAGAGTCGAATAATCATCTCTTTTTGCATGAGCGCGTAGGCACAGCGTTCATCCCATTTTTTGGTAGCTACAAACAGGCGCCCGCCATGATGGGCCTCGAATAACCGGAAGAACAGCTCTACTTGCGGTTTGGAACAGCGTTTATCATGACTCATTTTCGACCCCATGGTCTCGAGGGGGAGTGAATGACACTACGCTATCCCATATTTGGTCCGTCAGACCTTGCCATGAACTGACCAAAAGCTTGACGGGGCAGGTCAGAGTCATGAGTCAGAGCCAAACATATCGGCAAACGGTTGATTAGTGCCCCTCGGCGGCACTTAAAACCACCCTTACAGAAAGTTGCGGTGAAATAGTTCCTGAAAAGCTCGAATAAGCCTTAATCCAGGAACTATTTCACCGCAACTTAGAAGGGATGGGGCTGAGGAGCGGGCGATGCCGTTGCCTGTCGGTTAGTGGCGACCGTGGTTGCGGAGCTTGTCGATGGTGGAGTCGGTGCTGCGGTTGCGGGCTTCGGCTGCGGTTTGGCGCTTGTGGCGGTAATCGATCATGCCTTGGATGATGGGCTTGCCAAAACTCACGACATCATCGTTGTAGATGGCGGTTCGGGCTGCGAGGAGGCAGTCGGTAAAGTCCATATGGGTCTTGCCAAAGAGTTTGACGGCAAGGGCGACAACGGTGGGCTCGTCGACCATGACGTCATCGAGCAGCCTTTTCATGGCCGCGGCAATCTCAACGCGGGGAACCTTATAGACGTCGCGCAGCGTGACCACGACGCGCGTGATGATTTCGGGGTAGACACGAGCGGTGCGCGTGGCGATGACCTTGGCGGCGCGCGGTGACAGAACTTCGTCGTCGTCCAGCAGGTAACGTAGTATGACGGTCTCGTCGATGATGGTGCTACTCATGGATATCTACTTCCTCGGGACCCAAAATCGAATCGTCGCTTTCTGTGGCAAGATACTCAATCCAGGCATTGCGCTCCTCGGAGCGGCGATTGGGGTCCCCATATGCTTTGAGCGATCCATAGGCGGCGGTGCCGTCCTTTGAGCGCACGGCGACCGGCTGAAAGGGAAGCTTGCGCATCAAAATGCTCTGCGCGACAAAAAGACGGACGGCCTCGGCGAGCGATGTGCCCATGGCGTCGTAGAGATGCTCGGCATGCTGCTTGTCTTCTTCGCGAATGCGCACCTGCAGGATGGCTCGTTTTTGAGTCGATGACATCACTGGCCTCCCTTAATGAGCGGGCAATATGAATAGTCAAATACAGTATCGGCTAATAATAGCCAATTTTATAACGACTACTTTATTGCACTCGAGTAATTGAGTGTGAACAATATTACAAACGTACTACATCCTTTAGAAGCGGGCGTGAAATCTTTCTTGGGCGTACGCATGTAATACACTCACCTTTATATCCTATCGAGAATAATTCCAACCTGCCAAAACCCCTGCAATACACGCGTATTGCAGGGGTTTTGCTCAAGTTTGCCACCTGCAACTGCGTATATTTAACCAGTATATCGTTGGAGGAATTCTATCGAAGTGCCTGTTTCGCCGCATGCATTCGATATGCCGATGCCAGGCCACGGGCGGCTTGGAGCAACGTCGACAGGGTCTCTCCGGCATGGGATTCAGGAGGGAGTGAACAACATGGGCAATAAACGAGTCGTAGCCGATTCCTCGCGCTGCATTGGGTGTCAAACCTGCATGGCGGCGTGTATCGAGGCACACGACATCCCCGGCAACATCGCTGCGCCGCGCCTGCGCGTGACGCGTACGTACGAGATCTCCGCACCGGTGGCTTGCCATCACTGCGAGGATGCCCCGTGCGCCAAGGCCTGCCCCACGGGTGCCTTGTTCTTTGATCCAAAGAACCATCGCATCGGTGTTAACGAGGACAACTGCATCGGCTGCAAGAGCTGCGTCATGGCCTGCCCCTTTGGCGCCGTGAGTGTGGCGACCACGCAGGTCCCCGTCTTGATGGGCGACGTGCGCGTGGGTTCGCAGACCAAGAGCTTCGTGCTCAAGTGCGACCTGTGCGTGGACCGTCCCGGCGGTCCGGCGTGTGCCGAGGCGTGCCCGACCAAGGGTCTCACCCTGGTAGACGAGGAGCGCCTGGCGGAACTAACCGCCGAGCGTGCCCGCGCCACCATCGAAAACGAGGCGTAGGCGGGCGGCCATACAGGCCCAACGATTGTCAAATACGTACCGATTAATCGGTAGCAGAGAAAGGAAGGAGGGTGTCATGGAGAAGCATAAAGTGATCTGCCCGTATTGTGGCGCCGGTTGCCAGTTTAACCTCCTGGTCCAAAACGGCCAGGTCGTGGGTACCGAACCGCTCGACGGCATCACCAATCAGGGCGAGCTGTGCCTTAAGGGCATGAGCGGCTACGACTTCATCAACGACACCAAGATCTTGACTCCTCGCGTACTGCACCCGATGATCCGCCGCACCAAGGGCGCGGATCTTGAGCGCGTAAGCTGGGACGAGGCACTGGATTTCACCGCATCTAAGATGCAGGCCATAATTGACGAATATGGTCCTAACGCTGTCATGACCACCGGCTCCTCGCGAGGCGGCGGCAATGAGGCGAACTACGTCATGCAGAAGTTTACGCGTGCGTGCATCGGCACCCACAGCGTGGACAACTGCGCCCGTACTTGACACGGCCCTACTGTCCTCGGTCTGATGGACACGGTTGGTTCAGGTTGCATGTCATGCTCCATCCCCGGTATGGAGGATGCGGGCTGCATTTTCCTCTTCGGCTATAACCCTGCCGATTCGCACCCCATCGTCGCAAGGCGTATCGTGCGAGCCAAAGAAAAGGGTTGCAAGATCATTGTCGCCGACCCGCGCCATATCGAAACCGCGCGTATCGCCGATCTCTACCTTCCGATCAAGAACGGTTGCAACGTTGCGTTCCTCAACGCCTTTGCAAACTGCTTGGTCAACGATGGCCTCTACGACAAGGAATTCGTCGCCGAGCACACGAACGGCTTTGACGAGTGGTGGGAGACCATCAAGAACTACACTCCCGAATCCGTACAGGACATCACGGGTGTCGAGCCCGCGTTGATCCACCAAGCTGCCGAGATGTACGCCACGGCGAAGCCTTCTGCCATCATTGGCTGGGGCATGGGCGTATGCCAGCAGAAGCAGAACCTGAAGACGGTGCACACCATCGCCTCCATCGCCTGCGTTGCCGGCCAGATCGGCAAACCCAATTCCGGCCTCGCGCCCGTGCGTGGTCAGAACAACGTCCAGGGCTCCTGCGATATGGGCATGCTGCCTAACCTGTACCCTGGCTACCAGAAGGTCACCGACCCGGCAGTGCGTGCCAAGTTTGCCAAGGCTTGGGGCGTGCCCGAGGAAAAGCTCCCGCTCGAGGAGGGCTACAAGCTCACCGACCTGGGTCACCTGGTCGACGAGGGCAAGGTGCACTGCTTCTACAACTACGGCGAGGACCCGGTGCAGACCGAGCCCGATTCGGCCGGTATGCGCAAGACGCTCTCCGAGCTGGATCTGTTCATTTGCCAGGACATCTTTATGACGCAGACGACCATGCTCGCCGACGTCATCCTGCCTGCCACCTCTTGGGGCGAGCACGAGGGTGTCTTTACCGCATCCGACCGTAGCTTCCAGCACTTTGACGCGGCTGTTCCGCCCAAGGGCGAGTGCCGCCACGACTGGGAGATCTTCGCGGACCTGTCCACGCGTATGGGCTACCCCATGCACTACGACAACACCGAGCAGATCTGGAACGAGTGCATTAGCCTGTGCCCCAACTTTGTGGGCGCAACCTACGAGAAGATGGCTCCCGTGGGCGGCTACGCCCAGTGGCCGGTCAAGAGCACCGATGTGAACGACCACGGTACGCCCGACATGTTCGCTGGTGGCAAGTTCACCACCAAGGACGGCCGCGCCAACCTGATGGCGCACGATTGGGAGGCGCCCTCCGAGCTTCCCGACGATGAGTACCCGCTCATCCTGTGCACCGTCCGCGAGGTCGGCCACTACAGCTGCCGCTCGATGACCGGCAACTGCAAGACGCTGGCGCTGCTTGCCGACGAGCCCGGCTTTGTCCGCATGAATCCCGCGGACGCCCAGGCGCGCGGCATCAAGAACGGCGACATCGTCTCGATTCACAGCCGCCGCGGCCAGGTATACAGCCGCGCCGATGTGAGCGACCGTATCAACAAGGGCACGGTCTATATGACCTACCAGTGGTGGATCGGCAAGTGCAACGAGCTGACCATTCACAAGGTCGACCCGGTCTCGCATACGCCCGAGGACAAGTTCTCCGCCTGCCAGGTCGACGCCATTGCCGACCAGGTTTGGGCCGAGGGCGAGGTCGAGCGTCAGTACACCGAGCTCAAGCAGGCTCTGGTGGACGCCGCCGCTCCCCAGGACGTTGAGCCCGGCGCCGCCAAGTTCGACGACGAGACGCACGTGAACCAAATCGTGTAGTCCCGTTCTCGTTGGCTTTTTGGGCCGGGCGTCCCGTACGTTCGGGAGCCCGGCCCGTTATTTTGAAAGGAAGTGGGGATGAACCGCTTCATCGACATCAACCCGGAGAGGTGCATCGGCTGCGGAACATGCCAGTCCGCCTGTGCCGACGCCCACCGGATGCAGGGTCTTCAGGATACGCCGCGCCTGGCGCTCGTGAAGACCGGCGGTATTTCGGCCGCCCTTGCCTGCCACCATTGCGAGGGTGCCCCCTGCGCCGAGGTTTGCCCGGTGAATGCCATCGAGCACGATGGCGATCGCATCCACGTCAAGGAGCAGGAGTGCATCGGGTGCAGGCTGTGCGCCATCGCGTGCCCCTTCGGAGCCATCCATCCCGATGGCACGTCTATCGCCGGTGTCGCAGGCATGTGCGACCCGACGCCTTCGTATCCTAAGTCCCTGAGCAGCCTGCTTACGTGGGCTCCTGGCCAGTACACCTGCGCTGTCAAGTGCGACCTGTGCGCATTCGATCCGGACGGCCCGCATTGTGTGGCGGCGTGCCCTACCAAGGCGCTGACCGTCATGGGTGGCGCGGCCGATCGCGAGCTCGACGAGGCCAAGCGCCTGCGCTCGATCGAAAACGGTCCGGTCGTCGACGTTACCGCTGTGGCCCAGGGCCTGTCCGAGAAAGCAGAAGGGAGCGTAAACAATGGATAGCATGACGCTGTTTATCGCATCGCTTGCCGTCTCGTGCATCGGTGCGCTCGCCTCGGTTCTGCTGATCAAGGCCGATAACGCCGCCAAGAC
>CAJMSG010000093.1:0-6942 GCA_905216105.1 uncultured bacterium
GACGCCTACTTTATCGGCGGAACCTTGGGCGCCCTGTCGCTGCCCCGCCTGCACCAGTTCTCCTACGACGGCGCCTCTAACTGGCACAAGCCGCTGCAGATGGAGATCCCGGCCGTGGACCCGGCGCTGCCGCACAAGATGCAGCTCAAGCACTTTGTGAAGGTCGTCCGCCGTGAGGTCGAGCCCGTCGTGACCCCCGCCGACAACGTCAAGACGCTCACGCTTCTCAACGCCATCAAGGAGGCCGCCGAGACCGGGCAGCTCGTCGAGCTGTAATGCCCCAAGCGCGGACCGCGGCGAAAGCCCCATGCCGGGCCCCTCGGTCCGCCACAAATAAGCCCCTCTTCTTTGCCCCGCGAGCAGCCTCCTGCCCGCAGGGCTTTTTGCTACTTCGCCGACGATTTTTCTGAGACGGGGGGCTTTTTGCACCTCAGCTTGATTCGCTCGCCATGAAATGTGCCTATCTACTACGTTTAACCGATCACCCTCAACCATGCCAAATTTCGCGGAATAAAAACCGCAGGTAGACGGGTTGCGCATTTTCGGAAAACCGGGGGATGGTCGACCCACACGGTTCAAACGTAGTAGATAGGCCGCTTTCGTGGTTCCGCACCAAAACAGTCTTTTTTGGGCGAAGTGGCAGATGGTATCCTTGGTAGCTCTGCGCTGCAAACGCACCTCAAACGCAAGGAGTCTCATGGATCTTATCGCCCAGCTCGCCCGCGAGCTCAACCTTAAGGCTGACAACATCGAAGCGGCCGTCAATCTCATCGACGAGGGCAACACCATCCCCTTTATCTCGCGCTACCGCAAGGAAGCAACGGGCGGCATGGACGACGTCGCCCTGCGCGCCCTCGACGAGCGCCTGTCCTACCTGCGCAATCTTGAGCAGCGTAAAGAGGACGTCATTCTGCTCATCGACGCCCAGGGCAAACTCACGCCCGAGCTCGAGCAGCAGATTCGCGAGGCCACGCAGCTCCAACGTGTCGAGGACCTCTACAAGCCCTACCGCAAAAAGCGCATGACTCGCGCGCAGAAGGCCCGCGAGGCCGGCCTGGAGCCACTCGCCAACATGATCATCATGCAGGCTTCGGCCAAGGGCAGCGCGCTCGACGCCGCCGCGGCATACGTCAACGAGGAGGCCGGTTTCGACACGCCCGAGAAGGCGCTCGCTGGCGCCGCCGACATCGTGGCCGAGACGGTGGCCGAGGACCCCGAGAACGTCGCCGACCTACGCGCCTTTACGCAAAACACCGCCGATATCGTCGTCGAGGCGACCGACCCCGCGGAGAAGACTCCCTACGAGCCTTACTACAACTTTGACGAGCCGCTGCGCCGCATCCCTAACCACCGCGTGCTGGCCATCGACCGCGGCGAGCGTGAGGGCAAGCTCCGCGTGCGCGTGAACGTCGACGGCGCCGCCGCCACGGCACGCCTCGGCAGCCGTTGGCCCCGACGCCAGGGCGTGTTTGCTCCCATCTTCGATGCCGCCATCGCCGACGGCTACAAGCGCCTCATGGCTCCCTCGCTTGAGCGCGAGGCCCGCGCCAAACTCACCGTTCGTGCCCAGACCGAGGCCATCAACGTCTTTGCCAAGAATCTCGAGGGCCTGCTCTCGGCCCGCCCCGTGCGCGGCGCCCGCGTGCTCGCGCTCGACCCGGGCTACCGCACCGGCTGCAAGGTCGCCGTCATGGACGAGACCGGCAAGCTGCTCGACCACGGCGTGGTCTACCCCACCAAGCCGCGCCACGACGTCGCCGGCACCAAGTGCGAGCTCGCCCGCCTCGTCAAGAAGGACGGCGTTAACACCATCGTCATCGGCAACGGCACCGCCAGCCGCGAGACCGAGGAAGTCGTCTCGGAGTTCATTGCCGAGCAGGCGCCCTCCTTGCGCTACACCATCGTCAACGAGGCCGGCGCATCAGTGTACTCCGCTTCCGAGCTCGCCAGCCAGGAGTACCCGGACCTGGACGTCACCGTGCGCGGCGCCATGAGCCTGGGCCGCCGCCTGCAAGACCCGCTGGCAGAGCTCGTCAAGATTCCGCCCCAGTCCATCGGCGTCGGACAGTACCAGCACGACCTTGACCAGGCCGAGCTTTCGCGCACGTTGGGCCATGTGGTGGAAGACGTCGTCAACCGCGTGGGCGTCGACGTCAACACTGCAAGTGCGAGCCTGCTGGGATATGTATCGGGCATCACGCCGAGCGTGGCCAAGAATATCGTGGCTTTCCGCGAGGAAAACGGCGCCTTCACCGATCGCCGCCAGCTTAAGAAGGTCCCCAAGCTGGGACCCAAGGCATACCTCAACGCCGCGGGCTTTTTGCGCATCAGCGGTGGCAAGAACCCGCTCGATGCGACAAGCGTCCACCCCGAAAGCTACGAGGTGGCCACATCCGTCTTGGAGCGCGCGGGCGTTAAAGCCAGCGAACTCAGCCGCGGCGGCGTGCCCGACATTGAGCGCCGCCTGGGCAGCATCTCGGCGCTGGCAAGCGACCTGGACTGCGGCACCCTCACGCTCATCGACATTGTCAACGAGCTCAAGAAGCCCGGCCGCGACCCGCGCGACGATGCGCCCGAGGTGGTCTTTAGCCGCTCGGCGCTTTCCATCGACGACCTGGAGCCCGGCATGGAGCTCAAGGGCACAGTGCGCAACGTCGTCGACTTTGGCGCCTTTGTCGACGTGGGCGTGCACCAGGACGGCCTCGTGCACATCTCCAAGCTGGCCAACCGCTTCGTCAAGCACCCCAGCGACGTGGTGCGCGTCGGCGACACGGTGAAGGTATGGGTAGAAAAGGTCGATCGCGACCGCAAGAAGATTTCCCTCACCATGGTGCAAGGGAAGTAAACCGCCTAAAGCAAGGGTCCCCCCTCTCGCAACGTGCAAAATCGCGAGTATTCTGCAAATTCCGCCGTTCCGGATGCCCCTCAGAGGCAATAAAGTCACAAACAGCCCCCGTTTTAGCGTCGTCAGAGCCAAAACGGGGGCTGTTCCGTGCTTTATCTAGCTGGTAAAAGCCTTTACCTTGCTGAATACTCTCAATTTTGCACGTCGCAGGCGGGGGTACCTTTGCCCACGGCAGGATTGGAGGCCGATCACCAACCTACCGGCAAGTTCGTGTCGGCAGCCCCGGCCTTTCCTTTGCCCAGCGCGACCCTTGCGAAGCGCGTGAGCGATAGGGAAAGGAAAGGCCGGGCGAACAACTCGCAGCGCAGCCAGTGTTCGCGTTACGGCAGGATATGGAAGCCGAGCGACGCGATATCCTTGGCAAAGCCTCGGACGGTGTCGAGCGAGACCTCGTACGGATCACGGCCGATGTTCTTGCGCTTGGCCAGGATGCTGTTGGGCACCGTGATAATCTGGCAACCGCAGGCTTCAGCCTGGTAGATGTTGATGAGCTCGCGCGTGGATGCCCACAGGACCTCGCAGTTGGGCTTGACGGCGGCCTTCTTGACCGACTCCGTCACAAACGGAATGGGATCGACGCCGGTATCGGCGATACGGCCGGCAAAGAGCGAGATGATGGACGGCGTCTCGGCGTCAACGGCCTCGACCATCTCATCGACCTGCTCGGGCGTAAAGATGGTAGTGACGTTGACCTTGATGCCGTCGGCCGAAAGCTTGCGGACCAGCTCGGCGGTGGACTCGCCCTTGGTGGTCACGCACGGAATCTTGACGTAGACGTTCTCGGCCCAGGTAGCGATCTCGCGAGCCTCGACCTCCATGGTCTCGACGTCGTCGGCAAAGACCTCAAACGAGACGGACACATCGGTGATGTGGGTCAGGACCTCCTTGGCAAACGCGCGGTAATCCGTCACGCCGCCCTTCTTCATAAGGGACGGGTTGGTCGTGAAACCCTGAACGTTGCCGTTCTCGTACATGTCGAGCATGCCCTCGAGGTTTGCACCGTCAGCGAACACCTTGATTGCCATCTGCCTGATTCCTTTCGTTAGCATACGGCCGATAAACTGCTAAACACTTTACCTACGTTTATCAAGGCGTGAGCTGCGGTTTTATATCTTCTCGGCGAACGGTATAAACACCTCAGTGTTTGGATTGATAAATCGATTGAGCATGCAAAAGCAAAGAGTCGCAGTTTGAGCAAACGTCAGAACGCGGGATTCATTAGATGAGGCCGAAATGCTGCATCGCTGTGACGGTACCGTCGTGCGCGACATCGTCGGTCACGTAGTCGGCGACCGCCTTGACCTCGGGCATGGCGTTGCCCATGGCGACAGCCGTCTCGACCGCAGCGAGCATGCCCAGGTCGTTACCCGAATCGCCGAAGCCAAAGGTGCGAGCGTTGCCGGTGCGACCCAGGTATTCCAGCGCTCGCGCCACGCCCACGCCCTTGTCGATGCCCTTGGGGCTCAGCTCGCGATTCTGACCACCGGTATTGCACAGCTCAAACTCGCAATCGATAAAGCCGTCATCGTTGGCTACGCGAGCCAAACTGGGCGCAGTGAGGCCTACCTTGCCCACGCGCAGACTGCCGTCGACGCGCATCTCCTCGGTGCTGTGCGCCACAGAAGTGCCGATCAGAGACGACTGCTCAACACCCGCGGGTTCCAGGGCAAAAGTAGCCACGTTGGTCTCGAAAAAGGCCTCAATCCCTGCCGCGGCCATACGGCGTGCAAGCTCCTCGATAACGTCCTCGCCAAAGCAGTCCTCGTGTACCACGCGTCCCTCGACCTCGAGCGTGGCTCCCGCCATGGCAACGATGCCCGCGGGGTCGAGCGCACGCAGGCTATCGGCGATAAGCCACAGGGGGCGGCCCGTGCAGATAAATGCCTTGTGCCCTGCATCGCGCAGTGCACGGAACGCCTCAACCACCGCCTGCGAAGGACGGACCGCCGAAAAGTCCTTATCGGTCATATCGTCGGGATCGAACGACGTCAGCGTGCCGTCAACGTCAAAAAAGAGCACGGCGGAATCGGGGCACGCATCAATCATATGGGTTCCTTTCGGGGGCGGGGGCAAACGGAGCATCCATCATATAATGGAGCGACGCAACCAGAGAGGTCACCCATGGAATTTTATGCAAGCTGCCCCGAGGGCTTTGAGTCCGCACTCGCCGACGAGCTTAAACGGCTCGGACTTTCGCATGTCCGCCGCCTGAAGGGCCGCGCCACGTTTGAGGGCGAGCTTGAGCAGGGCTATCGCGCGTGCCTGTGGTCGCGCCTGGCCAGCCGCGTGTTCGTGGTGCTCGGACGCTTTGAGGCGCAGGATGCCGACGAGCTGTACGATAGCGTTTACGACATCACCTGGGAGACTATCATCCGCCCCAGCGCCACCATCGCCATCACCGCCCGCGGCGTGACCGAGCAGCTGCGCAACACGCGCTTCTCGGCCCTGCGCGCCAAGGACGCGCTGTGCGACCGTCTGGCCGAGACCACGGGCCGTCGCGCCGATGTCGACGCTGCCGATCCCGACGTTCACCTGTTGCTTTCGCTGCGCCAGCGCCGCGCGAGCATCAGCCTGGACCTTTCAGGCGACCCGCTGTTCAAGCGCCTGCCGCCCGCCG
Organism: uncultured bacterium; assembly: GCA_905216105.1. Taxonomy (GTDB): domain Bacteria; phylum Actinomycetota; class Coriobacteriia; order Coriobacteriales; family Coriobacteriaceae; genus Collinsella. Next base: position 5,523 of record CAJMSG010000093.1, read on the forward strand.
CGACCCGCGCCGGCGAGGGCACTCACGTGCTGCGCCCCGACTACGCCGCCCTGGTGCTGGCGCAAGTCGGCTGGACCGCACTGTGCGAGCGCGAGCTAACGGCCGATGATTACGAGAACGAAGCCCTGCCCACGCTGGTCGACGCCTCGTGCGCCGGCGGCGGCCTGCTGTTGGAGGCCGTGAACATTCTGACCGACCGCGCCCCGGGCGCTGCACGAGAGCGCTGGGGCTTTGAGGGCTGGCAGCTGCACGACGCCGCCCTGTGGGAGCAGTTGCTTGCCGAGGCACGCGAGCGCAAGACCGCAGCCCGCGAGCGCCAGGCACGCATCGTTGCCGCGGATGTTGACCCCGCCGCCCGCAAGACCGCTGAGCGCATGGTCAAGTGCGCCGGCTACAAGCGCTTTGTCGATTTTTGCGCCGCCAAGTCCGCCGCCGTGCTGGACCACGCGGGCGCCGTCGCCGGTGCCGCCATGGTCGCAGACACCACCGAAACCCCGCTTTCGCTCATGCATGACGCCATGACGCTGGTCGGTGAGCTGCGCCGCGCGCCCGAGCTTGCCGCGGCGCCGGTCGCCGCGCTCACCCGCGACGGATTGCTGGCCCGCGCGCTCCACGCCGAGCCCGAGCGCTCGATCGCCGTCATGCCCAATAACGAGGAGGCGACCGTCGAAGCCTGGCCTTCGCTCGACCACGCCGCCGCGGCGTTTGAGGCTTCGACCAGTGCGGATGCCGAGGCCGAGGTTGCGGATGCCAACGAAGTCAACGACAAAGCCGCCGACACCCCCATGCCCGAGCCTGCCGCCACGCTCGACCTGGGCGACGGCAAGCCGCTGCCCGTGCTCATCCCCGAGTCTGAGCAGTTCGCCAACCGCTTGCGCAAGAACGCCCGCCTGCGTCGCAAGTGGGCCAAGCGCGAGGGCGTGAGCTGCTACCGCGTCTACGATGCCGACCTACCCGATTACTCCGCCGCCATCGATCTGTACGAGGGCTGCCCGCAGACGCCGGGCCGCTGGCTCGTCATCGCCGAATACGCCGCGCCCAAGACCATCGACCCCGCACTGGCCCAGGCCCGCATGCTCGACATCTTGGCCATCGCACCGCGCATCCTGGATGTTCCGGCCGAGCACGTGCACGCCAAGGCCCGCATGCGCTCACGCGGCGGCTCGCAGTACGGCAAGCAGGGCGCCGGCAAGGGCGGCTCGAGCGAGCGCGCTAACATCGCACGTCGCCGTCTGCCGCTCATCGAAGAGGGCGGCCTTACCTTTGCCGTCAACTTTGACGACTATCTGGATGTGGGCATCTTCCTGGATCACCGCGTCACCCGCAACCTGGTGCGCGAGCATGCCAAGCAGGCGCGCCGCTTCCTCAACCTGTTCGCCTACACCGGCACTGCCACCTGCTACGCAGCCGATGGCGGCGT
>CAJMSG010000094.1:0-6934 GCA_905216105.1 uncultured bacterium
GCGGCGTGCGGCCGCGTTTTGTATGCTCTATCGGGTTGCCTGGACAAGTTGTCCCAGGGTGCAGCCCTGTTGATAGACAAAGGTGAAGTATTGGGTGCAGGCACGGTAGGCATCAAACGTCGCAAGCGCCTGCTCGACATTTGCGTAGACCTTCCAGGCCCCAAAGACCTTGTAGTTCTCGCCGCGCTGGACGATAAACTCATGCACGTCGTCGTAGGGATATCCAAGGAAGTAGCCTATTTCGTGCGGAAACTCGCAGGTGCAGTCTTTGCTGCAGTTGGCTTGATGGTCCAATGCGCATCGGGTTTGGCCGCATGCGCATTCCGCGGCGTTATTGCTTGCGAGCGTGATGCGCGATGCCAGGTGCGCAAGGCATAATGGCAGATTGTCGGTGTCGTAGCCCTCTTTGGCGAGTGCCGTTTTGGCGCGCGGGTCAGCAAGGTAAGTGGCGAGGCTATTGGGCCGATATGCGTATACGAGCGCTCCGCAGGGCCGCCAGACCAAAACACTCAGGTGGATGCCGAGCGGGTCAAGCTCGCGATTGCACTGGGCGATAACGTTGAGCAGGCGTACACGGCGATCTGCGATTGGTGCGGTCGCTCCCGAACCATCCTGATGGGCGTAGACGCCGGGATAGGTAAAGAGCGATGCCGGCTTGATGCCCGCGAGCGTGGGAGAGCAGTTGCGCACGACTGCTGCCTGAAACGTTGGGATGTCTATGGTTCGAGTCACGGCGCTCCTTACGGATCTAAACTGTTAGCCTAGGAAAACTTATACACGAAAGTAAGCCATGGTCAACTAAAAAGTTTGAAGAGGGAAACTAATTGACCGAACGGACATGATTTTGGGTTAAGATGGGGACACCCCATGGGGGTATCTAGATAGGGCTACTTGAAAGGGGAACGCATGAGTGACTTGCTCAACCCTGCGAATCTCATCGTGCTGGCTGTGATTGCCGTCGGCATGTTTTTTGGACTGCGTCGCATTGCCGCTTCGACACACGGGAAGAGTTGTTGCAGTGATGGCGCGAGCAGCAAGAAGGCCAAGAAAGTAGTGGTTGCGGATACCGATCCGTCCCACTACCCCTATAGCGATGAGTTGCTTATCGGCGGCATGAGCTGCGACGGCTGCGCCCGGAATGTGACGAATGCCCTCAATGCGCTGGAGGGCGTGTGGGCAACGGTAACGTACGCGGACCACACAGCGCGCGTACGCTCGAAGCGCCCGGTTGATCGCGACACACTCGAGACGGCGGTGAGGGGTGCGGGCTATTACGTTATGAAAATGTAGGCGTGCCCTCTCCGGTGGGTACCAGCCTCCTGCCCATGGTGACTATCGGCATCCAAAAATTTGCGCAAAAATAACCTTTAGATGCGGCAAAAGTGGAGTTTGGTGACGGTTTGCGCGGAATTCGCTACCAATCGAGCATCTATTAACCCGTCCAAAAAATTACAGGTGTATATTTATACGCTGATTATTGCTGTGCTCAGATTGCAATTAACCGTGGACAGAAATGAAGAATGCTAAAACTGGGCTTTAGGACAGGGGAGGCTATAACCTTATGAGATGAGTGGGAGCACTTGGCTTGGTGGCAGCGCTTGCCGCTATCTTGGTATCGCCGCTGCCGGCGCACGCCGAAGACGCATCGGGTGCCGTTACCTACAATGCGGGAAATGGGTATTCCTTTGAGAAGCTCTCGCATCCTACGGTAGGAACGTCGCAGCCGGATGGCATCGTCGACTACCAGGGTGACGGTGCCGTTGCCGTTCCGGGCGCCGATGGTAACACGGCCAACAACGAAGGCGATCGAGGCCAGAGCTACACTTGGGCGGCTGCGAGCTATGGTGACTGGCTTTATGTGGGCACCTGCTATGCGGCGATGGGCAACACGCTTACGCTCATGAACGGCACTCTGGGCGATTCCTTTGATGCCGAGACCATGCGCCTGACGCTGGAGGCCATGTTTAACGGCACCTTCTTCTATGGACAGCAGAAGGAGGACGGCACGGCCGACAAGGACAGCGGCGGCATCTTGGTCAAGATCAATACCAAGACCGGTGAGACCAAGCTGCTGCTCTCTGAATCGCTCAACGGCGTTGGCCCTTTGTTCCGCAATGCCGTGAGCTATAAGGGCAAGCTCTATTTCTGCGGCAGCGTCAGGACCAATGGCGGCAAAAGCGGCCTGCCTGCTGTATATGAGATCGATCCTAAGACGGATGAGTACAAAGTTGTCTATCAGGGGCTTTCGAGCATGCAGGATTACGGTGCTGCCTATAAGCAGGGCATCTCAACCGGTATCCGCGGCATGTGTGTCCATGATGGCCAGCTCGTCATCAGTAATGTGGGTAAAGACGCGGCCGGTAACTTTGTGTCGACAATTCTGACGTCGTCTGACCCGTCGAAGGGCCAGGACAGCTTCACCGAGATTGCCAACTCGGGCACGCTGTTTGGCTATCCGGCGATTCGCTATCAGGACAGCATCTACGGCGGTGCCATTTGGGATATGGTCTCGTACAATGGCCATCTCTATGCGACCATCTGCACCGGTACGCCCGAGAACGCTCCCGATGATAATTCCATGCAGTCGTTTGCCATGGTCCGTGGCGACAAGAACGCCGACGGCAGCTATACGTGGACTCCGATTGTCGGCGACCAGGAGGCGGACGGTGCAAGGTACTGCTTTGGCATCGATCCTGCCCGTACCCGTTCTGGCGCTGCCAACCTCATCGTCTACAACGACTACCTCTATATCGGTGAATACAACGACGAGGAGATTGCTCTCGAGCGCATCCTGTTCAACAAATCAAACACCGAAGAGGGCGGCAAGAGCAGCATGGGCGGCGTTGACTGCTCGTTTGTGAATGCCAATCTTGAGCAGTCGGTCAACATCTATCGCATGGACAAGGACGAGAACATGGAGCTCGTCGTTGGCGATCGCACCGACATGTTCCCCGATGGCGGTATTTCCGGCCTGACTTCGGGCTTTGGCCGAAACGAGAACCAGTACATTTGGCGCATGCAGAAGTTCGACGGCAAGCTGTATATCGGTACCTTTGATACCGCGAGCCTGCTTGAGCCGATCGGCCAGTTCTCTAATGGCGACATTATCGATATGACGCCCGAGGAGTGGGCCTCTCAGGTTCAGCGCCTTAGGGACCTGCTCAATCACCTGCTCGACAAGAAATCGCCTGACGACCCCATCGTTCCCGTGAACACGCTTGCGGACGATGATTCAAACGAGGCCGCCGAGGTCGATGACGAGAAGGCTGAGGCCGTCGAGGTCGATGGCGAGAAGGCTGAGGCCGTCGAGGTCGACGACGAGAAGACCGAGGTTGCTAAGGGCTTTGGTGACCTGAACGATGCGCTAGAGGATGCCACGGACGATCTTTGCGATCAGACCGCGACGATGTCCGCGGACGTTGAAGACGACGCCGCTTATGTCCAGAAGATCGATAGCGAGATCGCGTACTTCAAGTCCTTTGCCGACCAGTATCAGGACATGCTCGATAGCTATGAGAGCCTGAAGCAGCAGTACGAGGATGCCTATGGCACCGAGCTGCCGAGCGATATTCAGGATGCGCTCGATAAGCTGCTGAGCGAGGAGAATCTCAAGAAGCTGCAGAGCGTGCTTACGTGCATGTGTTACCTTCGCGATGCCGAGCGTGGCTTTGATATGTATGTGACCGAGGACGGCGTGAACTTTACAACGCTGACGACCAATGGCTTTAACGATCCGTATAACCATGGTCTGCGCACCTTTGCGGTGACCAACCAGGGTCTGTGCCTTGGTACCGCCAACCCGTTCTATGGTTGCCAGGTTTGGATCCAGCGCAAGGAGAATTCGGAGAATCCGATTGATCCCGGTACTCCGGATCCGACGGAACCCACCGATCCTTCGCAGCCGGGTGGCGGCGATCAGCCTGGTGGCAGCCAGACGGGCGGCAACGGCCAGCCGAGCAGCACCGCGACCACCGTCACGACGACCACTAAGAAGACTCCGAAGGACGGCTCGCTGCCTCACGCTGGCGATTCGACCCTCACTCTGGTCTTGGGATTGCTGGTTGCGGCTGCCGCAGTGCTTGGCGTTGCCCTCGTCTTGCGCAAGCGTTCTCGTCGCTAGGCTCGACCACGCAGCTCGATGCCTTGGATATCGTCAAAATTGATGGCGATATCCCTGAGTTTGAGCAGCTTGAATGCGGGTAACACTTCGTCGAGAATGCCCGTGCGGCTACGATAGCCGTACGTATCGTAATAGGTGACGCGCACCAAGTCGCCGCGTTTGAGGCCCTCGAGCTTTTTCGAAAGCTCGAGGGCTTTTTCTTCCGTGAGTTCACATTTGGGCTCGACGGTAATCTCTTGCTTGCGTACCAACTCGTAATATCCCGTAAGTGCCGCAAAGGGCATAAACTGTGCGGCGCGGTTGGCGCGAGCCGCGCCATTGGCGGTGAGTTTGGGGTCGGCGGCGCGACGCCTTCCCTCGGGGTCTGCCAAACGCTCAAAGGCGGTCGGCGGCCGCACAGGCTGCTGCTTGGGTTTAGGCACGGTGTCCTCCTACCTGATCGTTGCGTTCGCGTGCGGTGGCACCGGCGGTAAAGCTTAATCCCTTGACCAGCGCGTTCTTGCCATATTTGCCCTTCACGGCCAGCACGGCGCGGGCCAGGTCACGTTCGCGCTCGTCAGCCTCGACATCGCTAAATAGATCGATGGTGGCAAATTCCTCGGGCATGAGGTTGCCAAAGCCCAGGTTGATGCGTTTGACCGGTCGTTTGGGATCGACGGTCTGCGCCCAGAGCTCATCGAAATAGCCCATGATCTTCTTAAACGAATTGGTACGCTCGGGCAGCTTTCGCGAGGCGTTAGAGTGCGCAAAGAGTGCGGCATAGCCACCACGCGGTTTGCCGCCATGCTCTCCCACAAAGATGCCATCGATTGCCTGCGCCTCACGCACCAAGCGCCGCCGTTCGTCATCGCGCTGGACGGGCTTGGGCGCACGGGGCGCGAGTTCGGGGCCGGCGGTTGCGGCGGGCTCGATGCTCGATGTGCTTGAGCGCAGGTGCCCGCAGCCGTCTATATATTGCGCCGTTCCGCTGGCGTCGAGCCGTCGGATGTCGGCGCGCTCGTTTGCATAGCCCACGAAGAGCGAGATGCTGTCACACACCACGTGCTTGTCGATCAAATCCAGCACGGCGTTGTCGACCATCTCGCGCAAGACGGTGTAGGCCTGCTCGTAGGCATAGCCCTTCGAGAGCACTTGCCCCGTGGTTGTTGAGGTTGCATGCGGGCGATAGGCCTGAATATCGGCGATAGTTGTCGGCTCGCGCCCGAAGGCGTGGTCGATAAGATACTCGGCATTGACGCCGAGCTCGTCGTAGAGCAGGTTCTCGTCGAGTGCGGCGACGCCCATCAGATCGTAGACGCCGTATTTTTCGAGTCGTGCTGCCACGCCGGGCCCGATGCCCCAGATGTCGGTGATGGGGCGGTGAGGCCAGATTTCCTTGCGGAACGTCTCGTCGTCGAGTATGCCGATGCGGCTGGGTACGTGCTTGGCGGTAATGTCGAGTGCCACCTTGGCCTGGAATAGGTTGGGGCCGATGCCGACCGTCGCCGTGATGCCGGTGCGCGCCAGGACCTCGTCGCGCAACATGCAGGCGAAGCCTTCCGCATCGGTGTGATAGAGGTCCAGATAGGGTGTCACGTCGATAAAGCATTCATCGATTGAATAGACGTGAATGTCTTGCGGACTCACGTATTCCAGATAGATGCCGTAGATTTGCGCCGACACCTCCATGTAGTGCTGCATGCGCGGTACGGCCTTGATGTAGTCGATGCCGTCGGGAATCTCTAACAGGCGACAGCGGTTATGGATTCCGAGGTCCTTCATGGCCTGTGTGATGGCGAGGCAGATGGTCGTGCGCCCGCGCGATTCGTCGGCAACGACCAGGTTGGTGGTGAGCGGGTTGAGCCCGCGGTCAACGCACTCGACGCTAGCGTAAAACGTCTTGAGGTCGATGCAGATATAGGTGTGACGATCGTGCCCCACGCGTCCTCCCATCAAACACATGTTCTTATCGAATACATGTTCGATAATAGCCGCTCGTCCGGACACCGTCAAAACCTGCCCCTTTTGGTAGGTATGGCCGTGCGGTTGGATCGGGTTTTAACGCAGCTCTAAAGAGTGCGAAACAGCTCGGAAAACCTTGCTTCGTAGCATGAGCCTAACGATTGATACCGCCTATACGCACGGAAGGGTTGTGGGAAAGATGGTCAATTATGGGTTTGGTATGCCGACGCGCCTTGTTGCGGATGGAGACGTGGCTCGCTGGTGCGGACGATTGGTCGCTCACTACGGTGGCACCAAGGCGCTGGTCGTGCTGGGCGGTGACAAGCATACGCGCGATGAGCTCGTTTCGGCGGCACTCGGCTCGGTTGATCGAGCTCTGCTCGAGCGCGTGCTTTTCCGCTGCGGCTCGGTTGGCGATGGGGGAGACGAGCTGATCGACGAGGCCGTGGCCCTGGCGACCGACGAAGGCGTGGACTTTGTCCTGGCGATCGGCGATGCCGATACTGCCGGCTTTGCGCGCGAGCTCGCCCGTCGCATGGCGGCGCTCGATGCCGGCGAGGACGGTTTTGTCCCTTATGGATGTATTGTCTCGGAGGGCAAGGTGCCTGCCGTCGTGGGAGCCGGCGAGGTTCCCGTTTTTGCCATTATCGCTCCCGAACTGCTTGAGGGTATTGGGTCTCCTCTGCGCGAGCTGCTCGGCAGCGTATGCGCCGCGGCCTAATACCCGCCAGGAAGGGATAGGTTATTTTTGATTGGTAAAGCGTTTGACCTGCCAAAATAAACCTGCCCTTTTTGATCGGTTGCCGTTTGGGGGCCGATTGGCAACGCTCGCTGATTATAGTCTTGACCTGCGCTAGAATAGTGGCATCTGAA
>CAJMSG010000095.1:0-6919 GCA_905216105.1 uncultured bacterium
ATCGCATCGCTTGCCGTCTCGTGCATCGGTGCGCTCGCCTCGGTTCTGCTGATCAAGGCCGATAACGCCGCCAAGACCGCCGGCTGCCTAATCGGCGCCGTCGCCGCGGTGTTTTCGTTTGTGGCCGGTATCCAGGCCGTGCTGGGCGATGTCACGTCGGTCGACACCATCGTGTTCTTCCCGTTTGCCCATTTCCAGCTGCTGCTCAACCAGCTGTCCGGCCTGTTCGTGGCGCTCATCTCGGTGCTCGCGTTTGCCGGCTCGATCTACGGTCTCAACTACTTTGATGAGTACCCGGGCAAAAAGGGCCGCGCCGGCTTCTTCTTTAACACCTTCGTGGCGTCCATGATGCTCGTCATCACCGCCGACAACGTGTTTTGGTTCCTGGTCGCCTTTGAGCTCATGTCGCTGACCTCGTACTTCCTGGTCGTGATCGAGGAGAACGAGAACTCCATCCACGGCGGTTGGCTCTACTTCGTGATCGCGCACGTGGGCTTTGTGCTCATCATGGCGAGCTTCCTCACCATGACTAACTTCGCCGGCGGCTCGTTTGCCTTTGCGGATTTCCGCGCTACGCAGTTTAGCCCCGCGGTCGCATCCGTGTGCTTCGTGCTCGCCTTCTTTGGCTTTGGCGCCAAGGCCGGTATCATTCCGCTGCACGGCTGGCTGCCCAAGGCACATCCCGAGGCGCCGTCCAACGTGTCGGCCCTCATGTCCGGCGGCATGATCAAGATCGGTATCTTCGGCATCCTCAAAGTGGGCCTCGACCTGCTCTCCGCTTCGGGCGTTCAGGTCTGGTGGAGTCTTATGGTCATGGTCTTCGGTGCGATCTCGTCGGTCCTCGGCGTGGCCTTCGCCCTGCAGGAGCATGACATCAAGCGCCTGCTGGCCTATCACTCCGTCGAGAACATCGGCATCATTCTGCTCGGCGTCGGCGCCTCCATGGCCGCTATGGCGCTCAACTCGGTCGGCATCGCCGTCCTGGCTCTGATGGCCGCCCTCTACCACACGTTTAACCATGCGATGTTTAAGGGTGAGCTGTTCTTGGGCGCCGGTGCGCTGCTGTACTCCACGGGTACGCGCAATATGGAGAAGATGGGCGGCCTGTTCCGTCGTATGCCGGCAACGGCCGTCTGCTTCCTCGTTGGCGCGCTTGCAATCTCGGCCATCCCGCCCTTCAATGGCTTTGTGTCCGAGTGGTTTACCTACCAGTCGCTCTTTAACGCCGCCATGCAGGGCGACAAGGCCGTCATGATCGTGGCCGTGTTCGCTGCCGTCGCGCTTGCCATTACCGGTGCGCTGGCTGTCACGTGCTTCGTCAAGGCCTATGGCGTCTCCTTTGCCTCCGCGCCCCGCTCCGAGGCCGCGGCCAATGCCAAGGAGGTTCCCGCCCCCATGGTGTTTGCGCAGGGCCTGCTCGCGGCCATCTGCGTCGTGCTGGGCATTGGCGCTCCCGTGATCGCGCCCGTGCTGGTCGATGTCGCCGCGTCCGTGCTGCATCCGTACGGTGGCGTGTTTGCCGCCGAGGGCATGGAGCTCATGAACCAGTACTCCGGCGCTGCCACCTCCACGCCCGCGATCGCCATTGCGCTCGTGGTACTTGTCGGCCTTGCCTGCGGCTACCGCAAGCTCAAGACCGTCGGTAAGGTACAGAAGTCCCAGCCGTGGGCATGCGGCTATGCTCCCAACGAGCATATGCCCGTCGTGGCCACGACCTTTGCCTCCGAGGTGTCCTGGTTTATGCAGCCGCTCTACACGCTGCGCGACCGCTGCACGGCCGTCTGCTGGTCCATCGCACACTTCTTCCAGAAGCTCACCGGTGTGGCCGAGGCCGTGGAGCCCGTGCCCGACAAGGTTCTCGTCGATGCCCCGCATAAGGGTGTCGAGAAGCTCGCCGACCTTGCGACTAAGCTCGAGGGCGGCAACTACAGCATCTATATCTGCTACATCGTCGCGGCACTCGTGGTGTTCCTCGTGCTCGCCGTGCAAATGGGTTAAGGAGGGGAGAGCATGAACAACATCGTACTTGCCGTTCTGCAGGGCGTGGTCGTTATGGCCGTCGCGCCGTTCTTCTCCGGTCTCGGTCGCGTTATCCGCGCCAAGATGCACAACCGTCGCGGCCCCAGCATCATGCAGGACTACCGCGACCTGGCCAAGCTCTTTGCGCGCCCCGAGTCCCAGAGCGAGGACGCGAGCTTTGCGCTGCGCATTATGCCGCCGCTGTTCTTCGCCGTCGCCTTTATGCTCGCGATGGGTCTGCCGCTCTTTACGGCACAAAGCCCCATCCCGGTTTTTGGTGACGCCATCACCATCATGTACAGCCTGGCGCTCGCCCGCTTCTTCTTCGCCCTCTGCGGTGTGGATTCGTCCAACGCCTACGCCGGTATCGGCGGCGTTCGCGAGCTGCTCATGAGCGTGCTCATCGAGCCGTCCATGCTGCTGGCGCTGTTTGCCGCTGCCCTGGTGTGTGGCTCCACCGACATCGCCACTATGGGTCAGCACATCATGACGGGCGCCATCGACGCGCCGGTCGCCGTGATCCTCGCCGGCATCGCCTTTGCGATCGCCTGCTACATGGAACTCGGCAAGCTGCCGTTTGACCAGGCCGAGGCCGAGCAGGAGCTTCAGGAAGGTCCGCTCGCCGAGCTTTCCGGCCCGTCGCTCGCCATGGCCAAGCTCGCCATGTCCATGAAGCAGGTCCTGGTCGTCGCCTGGTTCTGCGCGATCTTTGTCCCCTGGGGCGAGCCCGCGACCGTGGGCGCCGCCGCTGTTCTGGGCGCAGTCATCTTCCTGGTGAAGTGCCTTATCGACTTTGTCGTGTGCGGTGTGATCGAGAACTCCTGCTCGCGTTCGCGTTTTAAGGTGCTTGGCAATCAGACCTGGGCTGTCGTGGGCATCGCCGTTCTGGCGTTTGTCTTCGTGGTCGTCGGCGTGTAGGAGAAGGGAGAAACAATGTCATTTGCAGTCAGTCTGTCCCTTCTCGGCTTGGTCGCTATCGCGGCCCCGATGGTGGCCTCGGTGCTCGTCGCCCTGTTCCCCCGTCCGTACGCCAAGTGGTTCAGCGTTTTGGGTGCCGCCGTCTCGACGGTCTGCACCATCGCCCTCGCCGCGAATTTCGCTGGCGCCGGCATGCCCGACACGCAGGTCCCCCTGATCTCGTTTGGGCAGAACCTCGTCATGGGATTCACCTTCGATCGCATGAGCACGCTGCTCGCGCCCGCCTTTGTGGGTATCGGCCTGCTTGTCGTGATCTATTCGATCCCCTATATGAGCGAGAATAACCGTGAGCATCCCGACGCGCCGCGTCGTCGCTTCTACGCGTACCTCGCGACCTTCATCGGCGCCATGGCCGGCCTCGTGTACAGCTCGACCCTTTTGGGCCAGCTCGTGTTCTTTGAGATTACGGGCGCGTGCTCTTGGGGCCTCATTAGCTACTACATGACGCCTACGGCCAAGAAGGCCGGCATGAAGGCCTTGATCATCACGCATATCGGCGCGCTCGGCCTGTATCTGGGCGCCGCCATCGTGTTTGCCCACACCGGCACCTTCGCCATTACCGCGATTGCCGGCCTCGATGCCAAGCTCAAGGCTATCGTCCTTTTGCTCGTGCTGTTTGCGGCCTGGGCCAAGTCCGCACAGGTTCCCATGTACATGTGGCTGCCTTCGGCCATGGAGGCGCCGACGCCTGTTTCGGCCTACCTGCATGGTGCCTCGATGGTTAAGGTCGGCGTGTGCGTGTTCGCGCGTGCACTCGTCTCTGCCGGCGAGATTCCCGAGATCGTGGGCTGGGTCGCCATTATCGACGCCATGGTCACCATGCTCTTTGGTTTCCTTATGTACCTGCCGCAAAAGGACATGAAGCGCCTGCTGGCCTTCTCCACGATCGCCCAGCTCTCCTATGTGTTCTTTGGTCTGGGCCTTTCGGTCTTTGGCAGCCAGCTGGCCTTTGACGGTGCCGTGTGCCACATCTTTAACCACGCTTTCGCCAAGACGCTGTTCTTCCTGATCGCCGGTTCGTTCTCCTTTACGCTCGGCACGCGTATGCTGCCCAAGCTTCGCGGCATCGTAAAGAAGTACCCGATCTCGGGCGTGGGCTTTGGTGTCGCGGCACTCGCCATTGCCGGCGTGCCGCCCATGAACACGTTCTTCTCGAAGTTCCAGATTATCGCCGGTGGCTTTTCCGTGGGTGCCGGCAACGTCGCGATCCTGGTGCTCGTGTGCATCATGGTCGCCGAAACCGTCGCCACCTTCGCCTGGTTCCTCAAGTGGATGGGCTATTGCCTGCCCGGCGAGCCGAGCGACGAGGTCGCTGCGGGAGCCCCGCTTCCCCGCGCGATGGCGTTCGTGTTCATCGTGCTCATCATCATGGTCATCGTCAGCGGCCCGCTTTCGGCCAGCTGGATCGGTTAGGAGGTAGAACGACATGGGTTATTCGATCGTCAACATCCTTGGCGGCCTTCTGATCGTCACGTCCACCATGGTGGTTGTCTCCAAGAACATCAAGCATTCCATCAGCTGGTATGCGGTGCAGTCGCTGGTGCTCGTGGGACTGCTCGCCACGCTCGGTGCCACCACCGGTGCGCAGGAGCTGCTTATGTGGGCTGGATCTGCCTTTATCACCAAGGTCGTCCTGGTCCCTTATATCCTCAACCGCGCATACAAGAAGATGGGCGAGCCGAGCGACGCATCGCTCAAGGCCGGCCTTAAGCCCGCGTGGGCCATTTGCATCATCGCCGTGGAGGTCGCGATTTGCTTTGCCGTCGTGACGCAGATCAGCCTGCCCACGGCCGAGGTCGCAACGCCTGCGCTCGCCATTAGCTTCGCTCACTTCTTTGTGGGCCTCACCTGCATCATCTCGCAGCGCAACATCATGAAGCAGATCTTTGGATACTGCCTTATGGAAAACGGCAGCCATGTGACGCTCGCGCTCTTGGCCCCCACCGCTCCCGAGATCATCGAGATCGGTATCGCCACCGACGCCATCTTTGCCGTCATCATCATGTCCATCGTCGTGCGTCGCATTTGGGACGACTCCCACTCGCTCGATGCGCGCGACCTGTCCGAGCTGAGGGGGTAGTCCATGGAAACGTTGATTCTCGCCCTGCTCGCGACTCCTTTGGTGTTCTCGCTGGTCATGGCGTTTTTGCCCAAGAACACGTCCTATAACGTGTTTGCCGGTCTCAACCTGGTCTCCGTCGCAGCCGTCCTGGTGCTGTCGATTATGACGGCCGGTGACGTCCTTATGAGCGGCGACACCGCGAGCGCTCTTGGCCTGTGGTTCCACCTCGATTCGCTGGGCGCCATCTTTGTGCTGCTCATCGGCTTTATCGGTTTTCTTACGGGGCTGTTCTCGCTGCCCTATGTAAAGGCCGATATCGAGGAGGGCTCCATGCCCGCCGAGCGCGCCAAGCAGTATTTTGCGCTGTTTAGCCTGTTTGTGTTCACCATGCTGCTCGCGTGCCTGTCCAACAATATGATCCTCACGTGGGCCGCCGTGGAGGCAACCACGCTTTCCACCGTGTTCCTCGTGGGTATCTACAAGAACAAGACGGCCCTCGAGGCTTCTTGGAAGTATGCGATGGTCTGCACCGCCGGTGTGGCATTTGGACTGTTCGGTACGCTGCTGATCTACGCCAACGCCGCCGACGTGATTCCAAACGCCCACGAGGCCGCGTTCCTGTCGTGCGTGCTGCCGTATGCCGACCAGTTCGACCCGACGCTCATGCGCCTCGCCTTTGCGTTTATCGTGATCGGCTTTGGCACCAAGGCTGGCCTGTTCCCCATGCACACTTGGCTGCCCGATGCTCACTCCCAGGCTCCGAGCCCTGTCTCGGCCCTGCTTTCGGGCGTGCTGCTTAAGTGCGCCATGCTTGTGATCATGCGCTTCTACGGCTTTACTATCCAGGCCGTGGGCGCCGAGTATCCGCAACTTTTGCTGCTGATCGTCGGCACGCTGTCCATTTTGGTGGCGGCACTTTCGATGTTCCGCCAGGACGACCTCAAGCGCCGCTTTGCGTACTCCTCTGTGGAGAACGTGGGCGTTATCGCCCTGTGCCTGGGTATCGGTGGCCCGCTGGGTATCGCCGCGGCCCTGCTGCACTGCGTGTTCCACGGCTTTACCAAGACGCTTGCCTTCTGCGTGTCCGGCAACATCCAGCACGCCTTTGGCACGCGTAGCCTGGCCAAGATCCAGGGCGTCGTCGAGGTTGCCCCCGCAACCGCCGCGCTCGCCATCCTGGCGCTGCTCGGTCTTGGTGCCTTCCCGCCCTTTGGCATGTTTATCTCCGAGTTCCTGACTTTTGTCGCCGGTGTTACCGCCGGTCCCATGTGGCTGGTCGTCGTGGTCGCCCTCGGTCTTACCGTGGCCATCTCCGCGCTCACCCGCATCGCACTCAAGTCGGTATTCGGCCATGCGCCCCAGGGCATGGGCAAGCATGAGGCCCCGGCGCTCATGCTTATCCCCGAAATCATCCTGGCTGTCATGATCTTGTGGTTTGGCATCGCCACCCCGCTGCCTCTCGTGCGCGGTGTGGAGACTGCGACCGGCATCGTGCTCGAGCAGAGCACCGAGGAACTTCACGCGACGCCGATGTACCGCGCTGTGTTCGGTACCGAGACCGCTCAGAGCGAGGTGGAGTAACGAATGATTGAAACTGAGAACAAGGTGTATGCCCGTCGCTGCGAGAGCCATGTCGAGGCCCTGCGCCGCGCCGTTCCGGGCTGCATCGAGAAGGTCGAGTGGCAGTGCGAGGACCAGCTGACGATTACCGTCAAGCAGGACAAGCTGCCCGAGGCCGTCCACTACCTGTATTACGAGCGCTACGGCTGGATTCCTGTGATCATCGGCAACGACGAGCGCAGCCTGTGCGGCCGTTACGCCGTGTACTACGTCATCTCCATGGAGGGGGAGGACCCCGGC
>CAJMSG010000096.1:0-6883 GCA_905216105.1 uncultured bacterium
GCGAAGTTGTCGAACTCGAAGACGCCCATGGGGCCATTCCAGAACACGGTCTTGGCGCCCTTGACAGCCTCGGCGTAGAGCTCCTCAGTCTTAGGACCGATGTCCATGCCCTCACGATCGTCGGGGATAGCGTCGGAAGCGACAACCTCGGGGACAGCGTCCTCGCCAAAGTGATCGGCAACGCGGTTGTCGATGGGGAGCAGGATCTTGACACCCTTCTCCTCGGCCTTCTTGAGCATCTCGCCAGCGCGCTCGACCCAGTCCTCTTCCTTGAGGGACTGACCGACGGTCAGGCCCTGAGCCAGGAAGAAGGTGTAGGCCATGCCGCCACCGATGATCAGGGTGTCAGCGGAGTCGATGAGGTGATCGAGAACGCCAATCTTGGAGGAAACCTTGGAACCGCCGACGATAGCGACGAAGGGGCGCTCGGGCTCGGCGAAGATGCCGGTCAGCGTGTCGACCTCCTTCTCGAGCAGGAAGCCAGCGACGGCAGGCAGGTAAGCGGCGGGGCCCACGACGGAACCCTGGGCGCGGTGGGCGGTGCCGAAGGCATCGAGAACGAAGACGTCACCATAGGAAGCGAGCTTCTTGGCGATCTCGGGATCGTTCTTCTTCTCACGCTTGTCGAAGCGGACGTTCTCGAGAACGAGAACCTTGCCCGGCTCGACGGCAGCGACAGCCTCGGCAGCCTTCTCGCCGTAGGTGTCGGCGACAAAGGCAACGTCGAGACCAGAGAGCTCAGCGAGCTTCTTGGCGACAGGCTCAAGGGAGAGCTCAGGCTGGAAGCCAGTGCCCTCGGGACGGCCGAGGTGGCTCATGAGGATGACGCGAGCGTTGTGCTCAACGAGATAGTTGATGGTGGGCAGGGCAGCCTTGATACGGGTGGTGTCACCAACGACGCCATCCTTGATAGGCACGTTGAAGTCAACGCGGACGAGAACGCGCTTGCCGTCGACATCGATGTCGCGGACGGTCTTCTTGGTAAAGGCCATGTTTGCTTCTACCTTTCGTACGTGTCTGCCTCCCATTACGGCAGACGATTTCCTATAAAAAGGGCGCGACCCTAGGGTGTAAGCCCTATAAGGCCGCGCCCTTCTTTAGACGCTCAACGAGCTATTCGCTAAAAGCTAAATTAAGCAACGAACTTCTCGAAGTACTTGATGGTGCGGACCATCTGAGAAGTGTAGGAGTTCTCGTTGTCGTACCAAGAGGTGACCTGAACGAGGGTCTGGCCGTTGCCGAGGTCAGAGCACATGGTCTGAGTGGCGTCGAAGATGGAGCCGTGGGTCTCGCCGATGATGTCGGTGGAAACGATGTCATCCTCGTTGTAACCGAAGGTCTCGGAGATGGTGGCAGCGTAGGCCTTCATAGCGGCGTTAACCTCGTCGACGGTGACCTTCTTGTCAACGACAGCGTAGAGGTTGGTGATGGAGCCGGTCGGCGTCGGGACGCGCTGGGCAGCACCGATGAGCTTACCGTTGAGCTCGGGGAGAACCAGGCCGATAGCCTTGGCAGCACCGGTGGTGTTGGGGACGATGTTGACGGCGCAGGCGCGGCTACGACGCTTGTTGCCCTTGCGCTGCGGGCCGTCGAGCGGCATCTGGTCGCCGGTCCAGGCGTGAATGGTGGTCATGATGCCGGACACGATGGGAGCGAAGTCGTTCAGACCCTTGGCCATCGGAGCGAGGCAGTTGGTGGTGCAGGAAGCAGCGGAGATGATGTTGTCCTCAGCGGTCAGCGTCTCATGGTTGACGTTGTACACGATGGTGGGCAGATCGCTGCCGGCCGGAGCGGAGATGACGACCTTCTTGGCGCCAGCGTTGATGTGGGCCTGAGCCTTAGCCTTGCTGGTGTAGAAGCCGGTGCACTCGAGAACGACGTCGACGTCGAGGTCGCCCCAAGGCAGGTTGTTGGCGTCGGCCTCCTTGTAGATCTTGATCTCCTTGCCGTCAACGGTGATGGAATCCTCGCCAGCAACGACCTCGTGATCGCGAGCGTAGTTGCCCTGCGTGGAGTCGTACTTCAGCAGGTAAGCGAGCATATCGGGAGAGGTGAGGTCGTTGATAGCGACGATCTCGGAGCCCTCATGACCGAACATCTGACGGAAAGCCAGACGACCGATGCGACCGAAGCCGTTAATAGCAACCTTTACTGCCATTGTGTCTCCTTTCGTAAGGCCCCCGCGAGCTACAGCGCCCGCCGTTGAGGCCCACAAACTAACCACTCGCCTAATATACCTTTTTTTTGACTTGAATTTCACGAGAATGCTCGAAATTGAAAATCAAATTTACGTTAAAACGTTTTAAAGAGTAAAACAGCAGTTCAATCCCTATATAAGCAGTTTCGCTCAACTACCTGTTTGCTTCAATGAGCTTTTCAAGCCTCAAAACTCGATGGTAGAGGGCCGACTTCGACAAGGGAGGGTCAGCCATCTCCCCCAGATCGCGCAGTGACAGATCGGGATAGCGCTCGCGCAGGTCGCAAAAGACCGCCAAGGCGTCCGGAAGCGTGTCGCGCAAACCCCGCTGTTCGAGCTCATCGATCAACGCAAGCTGATGCTGGGCGGCACCCGCGCTTCTGGTCTGATTGGCCAGCTCGGCATTCACGCGACGGTTTACGTCGTTCTTAACCAATTTGACCGCGCGCGCTTCCTCGATCTCGGCAACGCTGCGCTTGGCGCCGACCAGCTTTAGGAGCTGCTCGATCTCCTCGGCGCTCTTAATGTAGACGGCAAAGGATCCGCGCCGCGCGTTAACGCGCGCATGGACTCCAATCTGCTCCAATAGATCGCAAAGTCCCCGGGCATACTGCTCGCCCTGCACCGCGATCTCCAGATGAAAGTCGCCGCGGGGATCGGCCACGAAACCGCCGGCGATGAGCGCGCCGCGGATGTAGGCAAGCCTGCAGCAGGGACGGGCAACGATGTGCCGGGGAACACCAGCGACGAGCCCTCCCCTGCGGTCGAGGATGCCCAGCAGCACCAGAGCCTTGTCCAGGTCGGGTTGATCGGGCAGGGTAATGAGATAGTTACGGACCTTATGCAAGACCGATTTACGAACGGTGAATTCCGTTTTGAGCTTAAGGATGCGATGCGTCAGTGTGATCATCGTGCGCGCGACGGCACCCGTCTCGGTCGCGACCGTCAAACGATACCGCCCGGAGCCGGCCAGCGAAAGTGTACCGCTCACACGCGTCAGGGCGGCAAGCGTCGACAAATCGCAGTATTCACATTCGGGTTCGCAGCGCGCGAGCTCGTCACGCACCTCGGCGGTAAACGACATGCAGGCCTATGCTTTCGTGTTGGCGCGCGAAAGGTCGCGATGAGAAATGCTCACGTGATATTGGGCGCCTTCCAAATAACGTGCCGTGGCCTCGGCGATGGCAACGCTGCGGTGTTGACCGCCCGTGCAACCGATGGCAATAGAAAGCTGTGGCTTGCCCTCCGCGATATAGCCGGGCATGACCGTATCGAGCAGCTGCGTCCAGGCCTTCCAGAACTCCTGGGTCTTGGGATGGTCCAGAACAAAGTCAGAGACTTTCTTATCGAGACCGGTCATCGTGCGCATCTCGGGATCGTAGAACGGATTGGGCAGGAAGCGAACGTCGATCATAATGTCCGCCTCGACGGGCATACCGTGCTTAAAGCCAAACGAGAACACGTGAACGTCCATGAGCTGCTGGTCGGACAACTCGGAGAACGCCATGCGCAATTTGTTGCGGAGGGCAGAGGTGCGCAGGCGGCTCGTGTCGATGATCATATCGGCTCGATCGCGAACGCCCTGCAGCTGCAGGCGCTCGCGCTGAATCGCATCGGCCGTAGTCTCTCCCGGCTTGGCAATGGGATGGCGGCGGCGGTTTTCGCTATAACGACGGATCAGCACCTCGTCAGAGGCCTCGAGAAACACGATGTCACAGCTCATCTCGCGCTCCTCGAGTGCGGCAACGGCATCGAGCAGCTCATCGAACAAGCCCTGGCTGCGCAGGTCGCAGGTGACGGCAAGATGCCTACCCACGCCCGTATTGATGCCGACGAGTTCGGCAAGCTGGGAGATCAGACGCGGAGGCAAGTTGTCGATGCAAAAGTAGCCCATGTCCTCGAACACATGCATAGCTTGCGTGCGGCCCGATCCGGACATTCCGGTGATGATGACGATATCGGGGATGCGCTCCGAGCGCTCCGCCGCATCCATGGCATCTCCCTTTTGCATGTGCTGCCTCCTAAAAACAAGCGCGGGACCCAGCAACCCGGATCCCGCGCGGTCAATTGCCTTTAATGAGTATACCGCCCTGAGCGGATACGAGGTCCGTCTTACGCCTCAAGCGCAGCTTTGAACCAACTCGTAATACTCGTGGGGTGCGTAATGGCAGTGCCTACGACAACTGCCCAGGCGCCCGCATCAATCGCGGCGCGGGCCTCCTCGGGCGTGTGCACGCGGCCCTCGCAGATGATGGGAAGACCGGGGAATTCCTCGGTCGCCTGACGCAGGAGCGGCAGATCGGGACCGTCGGCCATGGTGCAATCGATAGCGGCAACACCATGAGAAAGCGTGGTGGACACCAGGTCGAAGCCCATGTCGACAGCACGACGAATATCCTCGATGGTGGCACAGTCGGCCATCAGGAGCACGCCCTCCTCGTGCAGCGGACGGAAGGTATCCTCGACGGTCTTGCCATCGGGACGCGGGCGATCAGTGGCATCAATTGCCACGATGTCGGCACCGGCGGCAACGCAGGCACGAGCATGACGCAGCGTCGGCGTGATGTAGACGCCCTCGTGCCCATCCTTCCACAAGCCAATGACGGGGACCTCGCAGCGGCCCTTAATGGCGGCGATGTCGGCAAGACCCTGGCAGCGAATAGCGGCGGCGCCGCCAAGCTCGCAAGCGCGAGACATTTGAGCCATGGTCTCGGGCGTACGAAGCGGCTCGCCCATATAGGCCTGAACGCTCACGACGAGCTTGCCCTTCAGGGATTGAATCAAAGGATCAACGGTCATGTTCGACTCAACCTTTCTCAAAACAGCCTTCTGAGACACCGCACCTTGACGTTCAAACCGTCGCTCGCGTACCGAAGTACGCTTCGCTCCTCTTTGACGTCAATCTGCGGCACCTCAGAAGGCGCACTTGGTAGTTATGTTTACTTCAACGACGCAAGAAGGTGTTCGGCGGCACCGATAAGCGGCGCGTCGCCCTCCAGAGAACCGATGAGGATCGGCGTGTCCTGAAGCGGGTCGAGCGCCTGGCTGGCATAGCCCTCGTGCACCGAGTCCTTCCACGTCTGCGAGCGCCAATCGGGACCCTGGTGAATCACACCTCCCGAAAGCACGATGACCTCGGGATCCAAGATGTTGGCAAGCGAGCCCAAGCTGGCGCCCAGCGCAAAGCCGGCGTCATGGATGACCTCGGTCGCCTTTGCGTCGCCCGCACGGCACAGGTCGTTCACATCGCGACCGACCGAAGGACGGCTGGGGTCGACGCGACCAAAGCGCTCATCGTACATACGACCAATGGAAGTGCCCGAAGCAACCGACTCAAGATGACCAGAACGTCCGCAGGCGCAGGGAATGCCGGCGGCAGCCGAGCACTCGATATGGCCCATATGGCCGGCAGCACCATGGAAGCCTTGCATCACGCGGCCGTTCTCGACATATGCGCCGCCGATGCCCGTGCCGATGCCCAGACACAAGACGGAGAACTTGCCCTTGCCGACGCCCCAGTGGGCCTCGCCCAGAGCATGAGCCTGCACGTCGCCCACAACGGCAACGGGAAGACCAAGGTCCTCGCGCAGACGCGGCCCCAACTGAACGCCGGACCAGCCGGGCATAATCTCGTTGGCATAGGCGATGGCGCCCGTCTTGGGATCGACGACGCCTGCGGCACCGATACCGACACCGAGAACCTCGACATCGGGATTCGCCTCAAGAGCGGCCTTGATGGACGCCTCGATACGCTGGAAGACGGCCTCGCCGCCCTCCTGGGCCTCTGTAGGAACCTCGGCCTCAAAAACGGGATGGGGCACACTACCGTCAGCCGGATACTCCATAATGGCAGTCGCAATTTTGGTGCCGCCGATATCGACGGAGCAAACGTACTTGTTCTCCATGTCGCTCTCCTTAGGAGATAAAAACAACTACAGGAAATGCGCCGTCAGACTAGCCGCCACAGCGCGGTAAAGGTTTTCCAGGTGCCCGAGGTTGGGGTGAAAGTGGTCAGGCGTTGACCTAATGGGTCACGCCCGACCACTTGAGCCCCAAGATCGGGTGCCTGGGGAAGCTTTACAGGAGACCGTTGTCCTGGAGGACCTTCTTAATCGCCTCGACGTTCTCGCCGGTCATGGCCTTCACCGGGCGCGGCATGGTCGGGCTGTCGAAGATGCCCATGAGGTTCATAGCGGTCTTGAAGGCGCCGACGCCACCGGCATAGCCCTGGACGCCCGAGGTGACATCCCAGATGTGCGAAATCTCATTGAGGCGATCCTGCTCGGCCTTGACGGTAGCCCAGTCGCCGGCCTGAGCGGCCTTCCACTGACGCACGTAGCCCTCGGGCTCAACGTTAGCGAGACCCGGGACGGAACCGTCGGCGCCACCGAGGTAGGCGCCGTCGACAACAACCTCGTGACCGGTGAGGATGCTCATCGGGTGGCCGTTCTTCTCGTTCTCCTGAACGAGGTAGCGGAACGAGATGTCATCGCCCGAGGAATCCTTGACGCCGGCCAGGACGCCCTCGGCGCCGAGCTTGGCAAGGAGCTTCCAGGGGAGCTTGGTGTGGACGCACACGGGGATGTCGTAGGCGAAGATGGGCAGGTCGAGCTCCTCGTGCAGGATGCGGAAGTGCTCCTCGACCTCGGTCATGCCCTGCAGGGCATAGAACGGGCAGGTGGCGAC
>CAJMSG010000097.1:0-6875 GCA_905216105.1 uncultured bacterium
GAGGCTTACCGAGGGTTCGGCGATTTGATCAGCCGGGCGATACGGGAGCAATCGAACGCCTGCGTTGACGACATCAGGGCTTCGCTCGACGCGGGGCTGTTCGGCAAAGACGGTCGCGGGCATGCGTTCAAGCTCGATGCGTATCGCGAGAATATAGTGCAGATTGACGCCAATGCCGATATCCGCCTTGGATTCCTGATCGAGCTCCATGCGGATTTGCGCCAATGGTTCCTCAATGATGGCTTTAAGGAGACTAAGGTATCTCCAGGTCAGTTCCCAATAAGTTGCGAAGCCTATGGGCTTCTCAAGAAGGCATCGGCTCACGTTGACTGGATCGTGCTTGCGTTTTGCCCGCTTTACGGCGATGAGGTGAGAGACGCCGCGATTATCAGATGCTGCAACGGCATGTTCGAAACGAGCGCCGCTCGACAAGGCATAATCCAGACACCATATTTGGGCCTTGGAAAAGAAACGCCTTTCGGCAAACAGGATAGACAAGGAGAGGTTGAGTTCGGCGTCGGAAACGACGGCATTGATTATCTGGTCGAAAACACGTCCGAGCAGATGGACGCCATCGAGTTGTTCAACAACGCGATAAGCGGAGCCGCCGAAGCGCTCAATCTAGCGCGGAAAGGAAAACCCTTTGCCGCGACGACGTCAGTTCAGCTTGCCTACGACATAGCAAAAGACTCCTTGAAGCACAAAAACGGGAATGTTGAGCCGCAGGATGCCCTTAAGGCGATTGGCAGAATGGATCCATCAGGGATGAGCGCGCGGATGGAGAACTGGCGGAAGCAGTGGCTCATCGATAACGTATAGCTCAGTTTTCGATTGATGCGGACGAGGCGCTCTGCGCGCCAACGATTTGATAGGAATGCAATGAAATACAATCTCGACAAGCTGAAGAAAGTCGATCTGCGCGACGTATGGCCGCACGAGGCGCTTGACTTCACCAGATGGCTCTCCGAGGAGCCCAACCTTGCCATACTGAGCTCGGCAGTCGGCATCGAGCTCGAGCTTATAGAGACCGAGTCGTCAGTGGGCTCGTTCAACGTCGACATCTATGCGCAGGAAGCCGGCACCGGACGCAAGGTGATCATTGAGAACCAGCTCGAGGACACCAACCACGACCACCTAGGCAAAGTAATCACCTACGCCGCCGGCAAGGGTGCTGAGGTCGTCATATGGGTGGTGGCCCGCGCACGCGACGAGCACCGTCAGGCCATCGAGTGGCTCAACCAGCACACCGACAGCGACTTCGGGTTCTTCCTGGTCGAAATTGAGCTGTGGGCGATAGGCGACTCGCTCCCCGCGCCGCGGTTCAATGTCGTGGAGCAGCCCAACGAGTGGACGAAGGCTATCAAGCTCAGCGAGGGCCTCTCCGAGACCGAGCGCGTGAAGCTCTCGTACTGGACCAAGTACCGCGAGGTAGCTCAGGCGACTCCCGAGTTTTTGAAGGTTTTCAACCCACAGAAGCCCTCGAAAGACCACTGGACCACTTTGCGCTGCGGCACGTCCGCCTATCACATCGGCCTGCTTATAGACACGCAGCGCGGCCGCATTGGCATCGAGTTTTACGTGCCCGACGACAAGGAAATCGGCCACAAGGCCATCGACAACGCCGATTTGTTTGAAGAGCGTCTCGGTCTTGCGGCCACGCCCTTCGACGCCAAGAAGGCATCGGGGCTTCGCTTCTATAAAGACGGCTGCAAGATCAAGAACAACGAGACCGCCTGGCCGGGATTCATATCGGAGCAGCTCGAGTGGGCTCTCGCCATGAAGAAGCTAATCGCCGAACTGGGGCTTTAGGCGTCAACCGCGTCCCATTCCGAAGATGCTTGCGGTGTTGGATTCTGCATCCATGATGGTTGTCTCTGGCTCTTCTAAAGATGCGAGCTGCTGCCGCGGTTCAGAAGATATCGAATCGCCAACCCCCTCGCCGAGAGCCAGAAAGAACCTCATCACCAGCTCGATCCTCTGCTGCAGGGACTCGCTCAGCTCGCCGTAGGAGGCCGCCAGCCGGACCTCCTTGGCCAACGACGTCATCGAGCCCTTCAGCGCCTTCTGAACGCTCACGGAGGGCCTCACCTCAACTTGGGTATCGGTGAGCTTGGCGATGATGTAGTCCTGCCTGCTCATGCCGCTCCAGGCTGCCATCTCGCATATGATCTTGCGCTCCTCGGGCGTGCAGCGGAACGCCATCGTCTTGCTGCGCTTGCGGGCGCTGTTCTCGCACGGCATCCTTCTTACCCCCTCGCCCCGTCGAGCGCGGCGGCCATTTCGTCCTGCTTCGTGGGGAACAGGTGCGCGTAGCGGTAGGTGATGTCCACCGCCTCGTGGCCCATGCGCTCGGCGATGGCCAGCGCGGAGAAGCCCATCTCTATCAGCAGGCTCACATGGCTGTGGCGTATGTCGTGTATGCGGATGCGCTTCACGCCCGACGCCTTGCACCCGCGCTCCATCTCGTGGGCCAGGAAGTGCTTGGTCACGGCGAACAGGCGCTCGTCGGGGGCGACGTCGTCGCGCACCTCGATGAAGTCCGCCATCTCGTCGCGCAGGAAGGCGGGCATGACGATCGTGCGCACGGACTTGGGCGTCTTGGGGTCGGTAACGGTGTCCACGCCGTGGAGGCTCTGGTACGACTTGTTGATGCGCAGCCGCGAGCTATCCAGCATGAAGTCGGACGGCGTGAGCGCCAGGAGCTCGCCGCAGCGTATGCCCGTCCAGTACAGCAGCTCGAAGGCGTGGAACGACAGCGGCTTGTCCATGACTGCCTCGCTGAACCTCAGGTACTCGTCCTTGGTCCAGAACTGCATCTCGCCGCCCTTCTTCGAGCCGATCTTGTCGACCCTGCGCACCGGGTTGTCGGTGAGGCCGTAGTAGCGCTCGGCGTGGTTGAAGATGGCGTTCAGTTGGTTGTTCACCGTGCGCAGGTACGTCGGCGCCCAGGGCTTCCCGTCGGCGTCCCGGTGCTCGGTGAGCTCGTTTTGCCACCTGATGACGTCGATCGGCCTCACGTCGCACATGCGCATGTCCCCGAAGAACGGCACGAGCTTGTCGTTGATGATGTACTCCTTGGTGATCCACGTGTGCTCGCGTATGCGCGGCTTCACCTCTGAGGCGTACACCTCGACGAACTCGGAGAACGTCATGTCCATGGCCCCGCCGTTAAGGCTCTTGAACTGGCTTTCCCATACGGCGGCCTCCACCTCGGAGGAGAAGCCGCGCTTCGTCTTGTGGCGCTTCGAGCCGCGGGCGTCGCGGTAGTAGCACTGCACGAAGAACGTGCCGTTGCTGTCGTCCTTGTACACGGGCATGTCAGTCCACCTCCGGGAAGTACAGGGCATCGAAGACGTCGCTCCGGACGCGCCCGCGGATCACCACGCGCCCGCGCGCCTCCTGCTCGGCGTTTATCCTCCTGATCACCTCGTAGGCGCTGCCTTTCTTGATCCTCAGCAGCTCCGCGACCTCGTCGGCGTCCAGCATGTGCGGCCTCGGCGTCTTCGCCACCTTCTCGTCCATGGCTCCTCCTATCATTAGCGTACGGATACGTACGGTTTACAGATTCAGATTAAACGTACATATCTGTACTGTCAATAGAATTGCGTACATTTGCGTACGCTGGTAAGATGTGCGGGTACGTAATTCCAGGAGGAGGGCGCATGTCCGTAGGCGAGAACATAAGGCGGTACCGCAAGTCGCGCGGCATGACGCAGGCGCAGCTGGCCGAGGCCGTCGGGCTGACCGAGGGGGCCGTGCGCCACTACGAGAGCGGCATCCGCGCCGTCAAGCCCGAGCTGCTCGAGTCCATCGCCGCAGCGCTCAGCGTGTCCGTCAACGCCCTCAAGGATTACGGCGTCGAGACCGCGGGCGACCTCATGTCGCTGCTCGTGCGGCTCGAGGACTCCTTCGGCATCGTTCCCGCAGCCGACGGCTCGGGCCTCTCCCTGAACCCCAAGGCTCCACGCGCCCCCAAAGCCGCGATGGCGATTGAACTGTGGGCTGAGAAGCGCGTGCAGCTCGAGAACGGCGAGATCGACGCCGCCGAGTACGAGGACTGGAAAGCCTCGCTGTAGCTGCTCCCCGCATTTCGCAACCAGCGCAACCGAATCAGGGCGCCAGGCAAGGCGGTGAGCTCCGCTCGCACCTGAGTATGCTGAGTTTTTACTCCCCATTGCGTGCCAAGTCATTTCCGGCATGTCCGGGGAGTAAACGACGCGGTGGCTTACACGGCGGCACGCGGCGGTACGCCGCGGCATTTCCCCTGATTACTCCCGCTTTCCTTGAGACGGCGAGATTCTTTACTCCCCATTAACCACCTGGGGAAACGCCGTACGGAGACCGTAAAAATGCCCGTTGAGTTCGATTTGAGTTTCACGGGCCCCGAAACAACCCAGTTTCGCCCTCGGGGACAAAAACCGAGCGCCTACTCACTTGGGATAAATCCTTACTCCCATTCCCCCGAATACCGCCCCGTACTTTGCAATCTTGAAATATGGGGAGTAAATGGCGAAATCGCAGGTAAAAGGGAGTAAAAAGGCAAAGAAAAAGCCTCCGTTCCAACACGGGAACGGAGGCTCGATTACCGTATTTACTCACCAATGTCGCTGGCGGCTTTGCCGTGACTCTCGTACGAAACGAAACTCAGCGGCACAGTGCGGTACTCAAAAGTGCAGGTCAAAGCCCTATCGGCTTACTCCCACTCGATAGCTCCAGCTTTGCCGTCCCGTCGTTCCGGTTTCGCCCTCTTTTGCGCGCAAGCCACCAGCTGCGACCGCGAGGAGTCTTCGCAGGTGACTTGCGCGCTGGTCGCAAGCCCTCATCAAAACCTGGCACACGGCACTCTGGAGGCGGAAAGATATATCGCTACGAAACCCCCAACCACGTGCTCACGATGGGCGCATACCCCAACACGAAGATGATGACGATCCCCACAGGCAGCACGTACTTCATGTAACGGTACGACCAGGCGGGAAAACGCAAGCCCTCGCCCGTGTCCGCCTCGGCGAGGAAGTTCTTCCATCCCCACCCGCGCTTGCTCGTGACGAACATCACAAGGAAGAGGCCGCCCAACGGCAGGATGTTGTTCGATACGAGGAAATCCTCGATCGACTGGATATCGCCGATGCCTGGAATGGCAACGCCCGAAAGCACGTTGAACCCGAGCACGCACGGAATGCTCAAAAGCGCGATGAGCACGCCGTTCACGAGGCACGCCTTCTCGCGGCGCACGCCCCACTGGTCCATGGAGAACGCCATGATCGTCTCGAACACGGCAATCACCGTCGACAGCGCAGCAAAGCTCATGAACAGGAAGAACAGCGTGCCCCACAGCTGCCCCAGAGGCATCGCGTTGAACACGATGGGCAGCGTGATGAACACAAGCGACGGCCCCGAAGCCGGCTCCACGCCGAAGGCGAAACACGACGGGAAGATGACGAGCCCCGCCATGAGCGCAACCAGCGTGTCGAGCACGCCCACGCGCACGGCCTCGCCTGTGAGGCGACGGTCCTTGCCGATGTAGCTGCCGAAGATCGCCATCGAGCCCATGCCCACCGACACGGTGAAGAACGCCTGGCCGAGAGCCGCGTACACCGCATCGCCGAACGTCGCCCACTGCTCGGCGGGCGTGTTGCCCGCGAAGAGCTTCCCGAAGTCGGGCATCAGGTAGAACTCGAGGCCCTCCTCAGCGCCCGGCAGCGTCACCGCGCGCACGCACAGCGCCACGAGCACGACGAACAGCGCGACCATCATCACCTTCGTCACGCGCTCGACGCCGTTTTTCAGGCCCGCGCGCGTCGTGATCACGCCGATCGCCACGATAATCAGCATGTAAATCGTCATTTGGACAGGATCAGCGAGAAGCTGACCGAACACGCTTGCGACATGTTCGGTGCTCGCACCGTTGAACTCGCCCATCGCGCTTTTCACCATGAAGGCGAGCATCCAGCCCGCCACCACCGTGTAGAACATCATGAGCAGGTAGTTGCCCGCAAGGCCGACCCACTTGAAGCGATGCCACTTCCCGCCCTCGGGCTCGAGTTCATCGTAGCTGCGCGCGATCGAGCGCTGGCTTGCGCGGCCCGCGGCGAACTCCATCACAAGCACCGGCAGCGCGAATATCACGAGGAATATCAGGTACAGCACAACGAACGCCGCACCGCCGTACTCACCGGTAATATAGGGGAATCGCCATACGTTTCCCAAGCCGATGGCGCAGCCCGCGCTCACCAGGATGAACCCAAGGCGCGAACCAAACCTCTCACGTTCCATGAAAACCCTTTCCAATCGAAAACACGGGGCCGCTTCTCAGCTACGCCCCGTGTTCGATGCTCTTCCTATCACGCGACTTCCCGCCGCGCGACTTTGGTCTCGCGCGAGCGCAACCGCCCGCGCGAGACCCTACTCTTTTTCGCGACGCGTACGATTATAGTTGATAAGGCAGCCCGCGCGCACGATAGCGCGCTCTTCGTCGGTCATGTCCGCCACGTAAAGCAATATCTCGTGCGCCTCACCTGCATGCACGACCCACGCCGGAATGCTCGACAGGTCGCCGCCAATTGCCTCGCGAATGCCCGGAACGTACACGTAGTCACCCACTTCAAACGGCGGGACGCCCTTGAGTTGGAAGGGAACCATGCCCCAATTCATCACGTTCGAGCGGTAGCGCTTCGTGGCGTACTCCTCCACGATGTTCGCAAGCCCGCCAATCACGCGCTGGCAGCTCGCCGCCTGCTCTCGCGCGCTTCCGTCGCCTGGCTTCTTCGCATAGATCATGCTGCCGTACTCCACGCGCGAGGCATCAGCGTCCACGCCCGCCCCATTAAGCGATGCGAAGACGACGGCGAGCTCGGGGTCGGCCTCGATAAGGCTCT
>CAJMSG010000098.1:0-6814 GCA_905216105.1 uncultured bacterium
GCCGGCATCATCGGTGCCGCCTACGTAGCCCTGCGCGCCGCCGGTAAATAGCTGGTGCAAGGGGGACAGGTTACTTTGCACCAACATGGTGCAAAAGGGACAGCCTTGGCCCCCGTGCCTGTCCCAAAATATGCCATGGCCCTTCCGTCTGCGAAGGTTCGGCATCGGCGTGCTACCATAGCTACGTCCAAGTACACATATCAAGTGGAGGATATCCATGGCAAACGTTCTTGTCTTTGGTCACCAGAACCCCGATAACGACGCCATCATGAGCGCCGTCGTCCTGTCCCAGCTGCTCAACCAGGTTGAGTATGCCGGCAACACCTACGAGGCCTGCGCTCTGGGCCAGCTTCCGGCAGAGTCCGCCAAGCTGCTCGCCGACGCCGGCATCGCCGAGCCTCGCGTGATCGAGTCCGTCGAGGCCGGTCAGCTCGTTGTCCTCACCGACCACAACGAGTCCGCCCAGTCCGTCGCCGGCCTTAAGGACGCCACGGTCTTTGGCGTCGTCGACCATCACCGCATTGGCGACTTCGAGACCGCCGGCCCGCTGCACTACATCTGCCTGCCCTGGGGCTCCAGCTGCACCATCGTCACCAAACTCGCTGACGTGCTCGGCGTTGAGCTTTCCGACGTCCAGGCCAAGCTGCTGCTCTCGGCCATGATGACCGACACGCTCATGCTCAAGAGCCCCACCACCACCGCTGTCGACCGCGTCGTCGCCGCCAAGCTCGGCGAGCAGGTGGGCGTCGACCCGGTCAAGTTTGGTATGGAGGTCTTCCTCACCCGTCCGTCCGGCTCCTTCACCGCTGCCGAGATGGTCGGCAACGACATCAAGATGTTCGAGCCCGCCGGCAAGAAGCTGCTCATCGGCCAGTACGAGACCGTCGACAAGAGCCGCGCGCTCGGCATGATCGACGAGATTCGCGAGGCCATGCGCGCCTACGCCGCCGAGAAGGGTGCTGACGGCATTGTCCTGTGCATCACCGACATCATGGAGGAGGGCTCGCAGGTCCTGCTCGAGGGCGAGACCGAGGCTGCTCAGAAGGGTCTGGGCATCGCCGACGAGCACGACGGTGTCTGGATGCCGGGCGTCCTCTCCCGTAAGAAGCAGGTCGCTGCCCCCATCATGGCCGCCTGCTAGGTTTAGTTGACCAAACGCCACGACCGGATCGCGGACGCCCCGCGCTCCGGTCGTTTTTTGTGCACGGCTCCGCGTTGTCTCTTGGACAGACGCGCCCGTGCCGTTGGGCAAATAATGTTCAACCTGTGGTTCCGCTTTTCGGCCACGCCTGTGTGCTTGTCGTGCAGGGTAGGCTAGATGCAAGCGTAATACGTTAGAGCGCGGCGCCGCCACTTGGGCGGGCCGTGCTTTTTTAAGACGGGAGCCATCCCGTGAAAGGAGCCGCCCATGGCAGCAACTGAGCAGCTGTTCAACGTTCGTGAGCGCAAGCGCTTTGAGCGTCACGATATCTGGGAGCGCATCGCCGAGAACGGCACGATTTCCGCCGCCGTCATGGTCTTCGCCGCCATCGCCGCCGTCATTTGCGCCAATACCGATGCCTACGAGGCCATTCATCACTTTTTGGAGACCCCGCTGTATGTGGGTCTGGGCAACCTTACGGCCGGTCTCACCGTTGAGCTTTTCGTCAACGACTTCCTCATGGCGATTTTCTTTTTGTTGGTGGGCATTGAGCTTAAGTACGAGATGACGGTCGGCGAGCTCAAAAATCCGCGTCAGGCCATGCTTCCCATGCTGGCGGCCGTGGGCGGCGTCGTCGTTCCCGCCTGCATCTACCTGATCTTTAACCATGCTGGCGCGCACAACGGCTGGGCCATCCCCATGGCAACCGATATTGCCTTCGCACTGGGCGTGCTGTCGCTTTTGGGCAATCGCGTGCCCAACGGCGTGCGCGTGTTCTTCTCGACGCTCGCCATCGCCGACGACCTCATCTCTATCGCCGCCATCGCCATCTTCTACGGCCAGAGCCCCAACCCGTTTTGGCTGGGCGCCGCGGCGGTTGTGACCTGCGCGCTCGTGTGGCTCAACAAGACGCAGCACTACCGCTTGGCTCCGTATTCGGTGCTGGGCCTGCTGCTGTGGTTCTGCATGTTCAAGAGCGGCGTGCATGCTACGCTCGCCGGCGTCATCTTGGCCTTTACCATCCCGGCCAAGTGCGGCGTCAAGCTCGACAGCCTCACCGATTGGCTGGGCGAGTGCCTGCCGCTGCTCGACGATCGCTACGACGATGAGGCGCACATCCTGGGCCAGCACGACTTTACTGTCTCGACCACCAAGGTCGAGCGCGTCATGCACCGCGTGACCCCGCCGCTCATCCGCATGGAGCGCCTGATCTCCACGCCGGTCAACTTTGTGATTCTGCCGATCTTTGCGTTCGTCAACGCACAGGTTCGCCTGGTGGGCGTGGACATGAGCACGCTGCTCACCGACCCGGTGACGCTCGGCGTGTACTTTGGCATGCTGCTGGGCAAGCCGATCGGCATCTTTGGCATGACGTTCGCCTTGGTCAAGCTCAAGGTCTGCGAGCTGCCGCACAATGTCAACTGGCACATGATTGCCGGTGTGGGCATTCTGGGCGGCATCGGCTTTACCATGTCGATTCTCATCAGCGGTCTTGCCTTCCCGACGGCCCAGTTTGAGGTTCTGGCTGCCAAGGCCGCCATCCTTGCCGGTTCGGTCACCGCTGCCGTGCTCGGCATGATCTACATGAGCGTGGTCTGCAAACACCCCGCGCCCAAGGACGAGTAAGGGCGTAATAATAGGTACCAGACCCGTTTTGGGTGCGGTCAAAACGCGGACCCGGGCGGTATTGGCTACCCGTCAGACACCCCCGTGTGCAAAAAACGCCGTTTGTGAGTACTGTCACAAACGGCGTTTCATTTTATGTGCGAAAAATAATGAACAAATAAATGTATTTTGTACATTAACGAGCCGACTCCGGATTGAAAGAAATCGAGGAGTTCGTTCGGAACAGGCCTTGTGGAGTTAAATAAGCAGATTTTGATCCAAAATCGCTGCCACTAAAAAGGTAACAGTACTCATATTTGCCATTATTTGCACACAGCCCCTCAACTGGTCGTTTAAGAACGTCCCCAATGACTAGGTTTATTCCACGGTGCCGTAGACGGCGCCCCAGCCGTGGGCGGCCAAGGCAGAGTTGAGCTGGTCGCAAAGTGACTGGCGGTCGTAATAGCCGGGCGGTAGCAGGTTGACGATTTCCATGAGATCGGGCGTCAGGTCCAAGATTTCGGCCTGTACGATCAGATCCAGGCGGTCGATGGCGTGGCGGTCGTAAAACAGCCCGTCGACCAGGCGCTGCAGGTCGCCGAATTCCTCGGCTTGGAACGATCCGTACTCCATAGTGCCTCCTTGGGCGCCCCACGCCGGCATGCGCGGCGATTCGTAATTCATTGCGATGAACTTAATCTATCACGGCTTCATAACGTTGCGGCGGTGGCGGTCTATACTTAGACGAACTGCAACGTACCGCTTCGCGAAAGGTCGCACCCATGCAGACGATCTACCAGAAGATGGAAACCACCGAACTCGATGCCGCCATCGAGGCGCTCAAAGCCGAGGTCGCCGAGGTCAAGGCCAAGGGCCTGGCGCTCGATATGGCGCGCGGCAAGCCGTCGCCCTCCCAGGTGGACATCTCGCGCCCCATGCTCGATATCTTCAATGCCGACGCCGATCTGCACGATGGCAACGTCGATTGTTCCAACTACGGCTGCTTTGAGGGTATTCCTTCGGCACGCAAGCTGGCAGGGGAGTTCCTGGGCTGCCCCGCCGAGCAGACGCTCGTGCTGGGTTCGTCGAGCCTTTTGATCGAGCATGACATCGCCGGCATGTTCTGGCGCTGCGGTTCGTGTGGCAGCGAGCCCTGGGACGCCTACGAGGCCGCCCACGACGGCAAGAAGGTCAAGTTCCTGTGCCCCGTTCCCGGCTACGACCGCCACTTTGGCATCACCGCCGACCTGGGTATCGAGAACGTCCCCGTCGCGATGACCGACAACGGCCCCGACATGGACGAGATCGAGCGCCTCGTTGCCGCCGACGATTCCATCAAGGGTATCTGGTGCGTGCCCAAGTATTCCAACCCCACGGGCATCACCTTTAGCGAGGACACTGTGCGCCGCCTGGTCGAGATGCCCACGGCCGCGCCCGATTTCCGCATCTTTTGGGACAACGCTTACTGCGTGCATGACCTGTACGACGAGACCGACGAGCTCGCAAACATCTTTGACCTCGCTCGCGCGGCGGGCACCGAGGACCGCGTGGTGGCCTTTGCCTCGACGTCCAAGATCACCTTCCCGGGCGCCGGTATCGGCTTTATCGGTGCGAGCCCCGCGGTCATCGCCGAGTTCTCCAAGCGCCTGAAGGCCGGCCTCATCAGCGCCGACAAGCTCAACCAGCTGCGTCACGTGCGCTTCCTTCCCACCATCGAGGCGGTCAAGGAGCACATGAAAAAGCATGCCGAGTTCCTGCGCCCGCGCTTTGAGGCCGTCGAGC
Source organism: uncultured bacterium (assembly GCA_905216105.1). Classification (GTDB taxonomy): domain Bacteria; phylum Actinomycetota; class Coriobacteriia; order Coriobacteriales; family Coriobacteriaceae; genus Collinsella. Next base: position 4,529 of record CAJMSG010000098.1, read on the forward strand.
GCAAGCTCACCGAGGGCTTGGGCGACACGGGCTGCGCCACCTGGACGCACCCCCGCGGCGGCTACTTTGTAAGCTTCGATGGTCCCGAGGGCTCGGCCCAAAAGGTCGCCGCGCTTTGTGCCGACCTGGGTGTCAAGCTCACGCCGGCTGGTGCCACCTGGCCTTATGGCAAGGATCCGCGCGACACCAACATCCGCATCGCGCCGAGCTATCCCACGGTCGAGGACCTGGAGGCCGCGCTCGATGTGCTGGTGCTGGCTGTGAAGCTCGTCGCTGCCGAGCTTGCGCGTGCCGAGCGCGCCTAACGCGCGGCTTCCCGTACTATCCGCACTTTCGATACGTAAAGGAGCGTATACATGGATTTGGGTATTTCCACCAACCCCACGCCAGAGCTCTACACCATTAAGGTAACCGGCGAGATCGATATCTCTAACGCCGATAGCCTGCGCAATGCCATCGACCTGGCGCTCGAGCAGCCCACTGAGGCCGTTGAGCTCGATTTTGCCCAGGTGAGCTACATCGATTCGACGGGCATTGGCGTGCTTGTGGGCGCCGCACACCACGCAGCTGATCATGGTAAGCGTTTTAGCTGCGTCAACGTGCAGCCCCCGGTGATGCGCGTGGTTCAGCTGTTGGGCGTCGACCAGGAGATTTCGATCACCGCTGCATAATCTTTGCCCCCAAAAGGGCGTGCCGTTTGGCATATGTTTGTGATGCGCTCGGACGTTTTGGCGTCCGGGCGCTATACTTGACCGAATGAATAGACGAGTTCCGGCCGAATGGCGCGGTGCGGGCTCGACTCACATCGAGCCTTGGAGGTATGTGTGTTTGGTATTGGAGAGGGTGAGCTCGCGATCATCGTGGTCTTCGGCTTTTTGCTGTTTGGCCCGGATAAGCTCCCGCAGATGGGCCGCACGATCGGCCGTGCCATCCGTCAGTTCCGCGAGACGCAGGAAAAGATGACGGCCGTTGTTCAGTCCGAGATTATCGATCCGGTGAGCGAGGCCGCGTCGGCCCCGGTCAAGCCCAAGAAGACTGCTGCGACCGACGACGATTCCGATGCGGACGAGGATGCCGCCGAGACGGCAGCGCCCGCCAAGAAGGAGACCTTTGCCGAGCGTCGCGCCCGTCTTGCTGCCGAGAAGGCCGCAAGCGAGGGTGCTGCTGAGGGCGAAGGCGCTGTTGATGAGGCCGAGGGTACAGAGCCTGCTGCTGCCGTCGAGCCCGAGCCTGCTGCAGAGCCCAAGCCCGAGCCGGCAGAGCCCACGACGGCTGACCTCTACGCCCGTCGTCCCCGCAAGCGCAAGGCCGTCGTCGACCAGCTCGCTCGCGAGCTCGAGGTCGAGGACGATGCCGAGGCTGCTGCCGCCGACGCCCCGAAGGGAGGCGATGAGTAATGCCGATCGGACCTGCGCGCATGCCGCTCTTCGATCACCTGGGAGAGCTCCGTCGCCGCCTGACCATCGTGGTCGTTTCGGTGTTTGCCGCCGCTATCGTGCTGTACTTTGCCACGCCCGTGGTGCTCGATATCCTCGAGGATCCCATCCGCTCGTTTGTGCCGGACGGTAAGTTCTACATCACCACCACGCTCGGCGGTTTTGGCCTGCGCTTCTCGCTGGCCATCAAGATGGCCGTGGTCATGTGCACGCCCATGATCATCTGGCAGATTCTGGCATTTTTCCTGCCGGCACTGCGCCCCAACGAGCGCAAGTGGGTTGTGCCCACGGTGCTCGCCTCGACGGTGCTGTTCTTCCTGGGTGCCATCTTCTGCTACTTCATCATCATCCCGGCGGGCTTTGAGTGGCTCATCGGCGAGACCTCGGCTGTCGCTACGGCGTTGCCCGATCTGGAGAACTACGTCAACATGGAGCTGCTCTTTATGATCGGCTTTGGTGTGGCGTTTGAGCTGCCGCTCATCATCTTCTACCTGTCCGTTTTCCACATCGTGTCCTATGCGGCCTTCCGCAGCGCCTGGCGCTACGTGTACGTAGGCCTGCTCGTGGGTTCGGCTGTGATTACGCCCGACGGCTCGCCCGTTACGCTGGGTCTCATGTATGGCGCCCTGCTCTCGCTCTACGAGATTTCGCTCGCCATCGCTCGCGTGGTCATCACCGCGCGCGAGGGCAAGGAGGGCCTGTTCGTGAGCCGTCTGGACCTGTTCTCGGACGACGAGGACGACGAGGAGTAAATCGGTATGCACGAGGTTGGCATTGTCAACGGCATACTCGATACAGTGATTCGCGCGGCGCGTGGGGCGGGGGCCTCGCGCGCCGTTTTGGTAACGCT
>CAJMSG010000099.1:0-6700 GCA_905216105.1 uncultured bacterium
CCCGGGCTCAGACAGCAGGACGCGGCCGGCGCGGCCACAAGTGGGATTCAACCGCCGGCAACCTATTGCTTTCGATTGTCCTGCGTCCACGTGTTGATCCCGCCGAGTACTCTGGTCTTGCCGCCGTCAGCGGCCTAGCGGTGCTCGAGGCACTCGAGGCACAAGGTCTTGCTAACGAGATCGGCCTCAAATGGCCCAACGACCTCGTCGCACGAGGACATAAGCTCGGCGGCATCTTAGTCGAGGCGGCTCGTGACAACGAGGGCAGGCCCTTCGCCGTCTGCGGCATTGGCGTCAATGTAAACTACACGCCCCAAGAGGTGCCCGATGGCGGCCTGGCGGCAATTGGCCTCTCAGACCTCAACAAGAATGTTCCCACCGTCGATGTGCTCCTCGATGAGGTCTATCACGCGGTCGTGAACGCTGTAGACACATGGGCAGAGCGTCTCAACGCCATGGAAGAAGACGCCGGACCGCTCGCGCCCGTCCACGGCGAATATATCGCTCACCTCAATTGGATTGGGGATCACGTTATCGCCCGCTCCCCGGCTGGGGACGAACTGGCGCGTGGCATTTTTAGAACGGTCGACGATTGTGGTCGAGCAAGCATCGAAACCGAGAGCGGCTTATGCGCATTCCACTTCGAAGAGGCGTCCCTGCGCCCCTTGAGCGAATAGGGCGCCTCAACCATCCGCTCGGCAGCCTTACCCGGCGGTCCAAAACCATCGTTCAGAACAAAAGAGCCCCGCTACCGTCATGGCAGCGGGGCTCTTTAAGCTATGAGCGATATCGCTTAGAGCTTGATGTCGATGTCGACGCCAGCGGGGAGGTCGAGACGCATGAGCGAATCAACGGTGCCCGAGGTGGGGTCGAGGATGTCGATGAGGCGCTTGTGGGTGCGCATCTCGAACTGCTCACGGGAATCCTTGTTCACGTGCGGCGAGCGGATAACCGTGTACAGGTTGCGCTCGGTGGGCAGGGGGACAGGACCGGAAACGCGAGCGCCGGTCTTCTGAGCGGTCTCGACGATGAGCTTCGCGGACTGATCGACGACCTCGTGATCATAGCCCTTGAGGCGAATGCGGATCTTCTGGGTAGCCAACTTTAACCTCCAAAGAGTGCGAGAGATGTTCTCGCGGATTACGTAACAGGGAGCTCGAACTTAGGCGTTCTTGCTCATGACCTCGTCCACGATGGACTTGGGCGCGGGCTCATAAGAGTCGAACTGCATCGTGTAGGATGCACGGCCCTGGGTCTGGGAGCGAAGGTCGGTAGCGTAACCGAACATCTCGCCCAGCGGCACCTTGGCACGGATGAGCTTGCTGTTCTTGCGATCCTCCATGCCCTCGATCTTGCCGCGGCGACCGGAGAGGTTGCCCATAACGTCGCCCATGTACTGCTCGGGGGTCTCGACCTCGACAGCCATAATCGGCTCGAGCAGCTGCGGGTCGGACTTCTTGAGGGCGTCCTTGATAGCCATGGAACCGGCGATCTTGAACGCGGCCTCGGAGGAGTCGACCTCGTGGTAAGAACCGTCGAACAGGGTGACCTTAACGTCGAGGACCGGGAAGCCGGCGATAACACCGGTGTTCAGGGCCTCCTGGATGCCCTTGTCGATGGACGGGATGTACTCCTTGGGCACGACGCCGCCGACGATAGCGTTGACGAACTCGTAGCCGAAGCCCTCCTCCATCTTCTCGAGCTTGATGACGGCGTGGCCGTACTGACCGCGACCACCGGACTGACGGACGAACTTGCCCTCAGCCTTCTCGACGTCGTGACCAGCGGTCTCGCGGTAGGCAACCTGGGGCTTACCGACGTTAGCGTCAACCTTGAACTCGCGGAGCAGACGGTCGACGATGATCTCGAGGTGCAGCTCGCCCATGCCGGCGATGATGGTCTGGCCGGTCTCGTGGTTGGTGGACACCTGGAAGGTCGGGTCCTCCTCGGCGAGCTTGGTCAGAGCCAGGGACATCTTGTCCTGCTCAGCCTTGGTCTTGGGCTCGATGGCAACGTCGATAACGGGCTTGGCAAACTCGATCTTCTCGAGGACGATCTCCTTGCCCTCGGCGCACAGGGTGTCACCGGTGGTGGAGTTCTTGAAGCCGACGCAAGCGACGATGTCGCCGGCGGCGGCGTCGTCACGGTCGATACGCTCGGCGGCGTTCATCTCGAGGATGCGGCCGAGGCGCTCGCGCTGACCGTTGGAAGCGTTGACAACGTAGGAGCCGGACTCGGCGCGGCCGGAGTAAACGCGGACGTAGGTGAGCTTACCGACGAACGGGTCGGTCATGATCTTGAAGACCAGGCCGGAGAAGGGCTCGTCGAAGGAAGGATGACGCTCGATCTCCTCGCCGGTATCCGGATCGGTACCGGTGACAGCCTCGACGTCGAGCGGGCTGGGCAGGTAGTCGACGACAGCGTCGAGCAGCTCCTGAACGCCCTTGTTCTTGTAGGCGGAGCCCACGAAGACGAGGTTGAGCTCGTTGGCCAGAACGCCCTTGCGCAGAGCAGCCTTGAGCTCCTCGACGGTGAAGTCCTCCTCCATGAGGATCTTCTCCATGAGCTCGTCGTCAAAGCTGGCAGCAGCGTCGAGGAGCTCCTCGCGCTTGGTGGCAGCGATGTCGGCGAACTCAGCCGGGATCTCGTCCATCGGCTCGGGGTAGGTCATGCCCTTGTCGTCGGCCTTGAAGTCCCATGCGGTCATGGTGACGAGGTCGATGACGCCCCAGAAGTTGTCCTCGGCGCCCATCGGGACCTGAGCGGCCACGGCGTTAGCGTCGAGACGATCCTTCATGGTCTCGATAGCGTTGAAGAAGTCAGCGCCCACGCGGTCATACTTGTTGATGAAGGCGATACGGGGGACGTTGAAGGTGGAAGCCTGACGCCAAACGGTCTCAGACTGGGGCTGGACGCCGGCAACGGCGTCGAAGACGGCGACAGCGCCATCGAGGACGCGCAGGCAGCGCTCGACCTCGGCGGTGAAGTCAACGTGGCCCGGGGTGTCGATGATCTGGATGCGGTAGTCCTTACCGTCCTTGTTCCAGAAGCACGTAGTAGCAGCGGAGGTAATGGTTACGCCGCGCTCCTGCTCCTGAACCATCCAGTCCATGGTGGCAGCGCCCTCATGGACCTCACCGATCTTGTGGGTCTTACCGGTGTAGTAAAGAATACGCTCGGTCGTGGTGGTCTTACCGGCATCGATGTGGGCCATGATGCCGATGTTACGGGTATCGGAAAGCTTGTACTTAGGCTTAGCCATGTTAGTTCCTTACCTTAACTTACCAACGATAGTGAGAGAACGCGCGGTTGGCCTCGGCCATCTTGAAGACGTCCTCACGCTTCTTGACGGAAGCACCAAGACCGTTGGAGGCGTCGAGAATCTCGTTGGCGAGACGCTCGGCCATGGTCTTCTCCTTGCGAGCGCGGGAGAAGTTGACGATCCAGCGGATACCCAGAGCGGTGGAACGACGGGAGTTGACCTCCATAGGGACCTGATAGGTAGCGCCACCGACACGCTTGGGCTTAACCTCGAGCGTGGGCTTGACGTTGTCCATAGCCTTCTTGAAGGTAGCGAGAGCGTCGCCACCCTCGGACTTCTCGGCAACGATCTCGAAAGCGGTGTAAACGATGCGCTCAGCGGTGGCCTTCTTGCCGTCAAGAAGGACCTTGTTGATGAGCTGAGTCACCAGGCGGTTGTTGTAAACGGCGTCAGGCTGAACCTCACGACGATTAGCTGCTGCACGACGCGGCATGTGAAATCTCCTTAAGTGTCTACCGTGCGGCGCTTAGGCGGCACACGGCGAAAGTATCAAAACGTTATCTGGCTTATTTGGCCTTGGGGCGCTTAGCACCGTACTTGGAACGGGCCTGCATACGGTTCTGGACCGGAGCAGCGTCGTAGGCGCCACGGATGACGTGATAACGGACACCAGGGAGGTCACGGACACGACCGCCGCGGACGAGCACGATGGAGTGCTCCTGCAGGTTGTGGCCCTCACCCGGGATGTAAGCAGTAACTTCGATGCCGTTGACAAGGCGAACACGGGCAACCTTACGAAGAGCCGAGTTCGGCTTCTTGGGACTCGTGGTGAAGACGCGGGTGCACACGCCGCGCTTCTGGGAGTTGTGCTGCAGAGCAGCGTTCTTGGACTTCTTGGGCACGGAACGACGGCCCTGGCGAACCAGCTGGTTAATAGTAGGCAAAGCGTACTCCTTCTCGAATGATTCCAGCTTTCTGTAAAGTGCAACGGCTTGAATCGAGGGGTCAGCATCCCCCTACGAAACACGCAGTTCGATAGGATACGTGGCGTTAGCTGTGCCGTCAACAGACCACGCCGCCGGGCGTATCCCAAAATAGGCACATTTCCGCAAACCCTACACAAAAGGGATCCCCTCCTGTGCGCATGGGCGGATTCCCGGCCCGGGCGGCCTGCGGTTTAAGTTTGCTGCTCTACAGTCCTGGCTCGCACGGAGGCCACATTAAGTGGCCTCCGGCTCGTGCGGAACTCGCGACAAACTTAAACCGCAGGCCGCCCGGTCCGGGAATCCGACATGCTCGTCGAGGCAACGCTACCTGCCAAAAAGGGACAGGTTTATTTTGGTCGGTTTTATCTGGGGAAACGTCGCGCTCCAGCGGTGATCTGCTCTCATCTGTCGCATGGAAATCGGCGGCGTTTCCATTTAACGCAAAAGAGGCCGCTTCCCCTAGTAGGAAGCGACCCCAAATCTTACGAATAGACGATGGTAAAGGGCTCTTTCGTTTCGGTCTCCCCTGTTGATGTATACCTCACAATTTCAAGGGTTACCGAGACAACTTGATCGACATCAATCAACTTCGTTGGCACCCAGATGTTCTCTCCGCTATTGCGCCCATAAGAAAAATATAAGTTGAACACCCCTGCGTCGTCATCTTCGATAATCTGCTCCGATCCATCCTTGTAGCTGACGGTCAGCTTATTATCAACTGCTTCATAGCCCAAATCATCGATGTGCGTCTGGATGGAAAACGGGCTAATCTCAAGAGGCGAGTCACCGGAGCGGAGTTCCTTTGTATCGACGTACGCTCCAATATTGAACTCGGGTGTCGACGCCTCAAACCGCCTCGCACTCTCACCTTCACCCTCGGTCCAATGGATATTCCAGGTGACAGCATGTTGCAAATCTCGCTCGCGATCCATAGCGGCAAAGTACATCGTGCCATTAATGACAGTATCGCTTGATGTGTCCTTATCAATTGTGCTGCGTGTGTCAGGCCATTCCTCGCCGAACTTCATATCGGGCGTGCCGATGCCCTGCTCTTCTTCACCATAGAGAACAAGTTCGCCAATCTCTGCTGCTGGCTTGTAGTAGTTAACTCCATTTGGATTGGACAACGTAAACGTCACGGCTCCGCAGCCGTTTTGGTCGATTGCCATCTCATGGATATCAAGCGTATAGCCGTTGCCCTCGACGGACAGATTAACCTCCTGGACTGCGCCTTCCAGGCTTTGGGGCGCGATGCCATCGCCAAACTCTCTGGTGTAGGTATATTTAGTTCCCGATGAGCCGCCGTTGGTCCAGGTAATGGAATCCCCGTTGCCGTGGTTTCCCCAGGCAGAGGCAAAATAGCTGGAATTGACGAAGGCGTAGGCGACCCCTCCGGTCGCCAGCACTCCGGCAAGGCATCCGATCACGGCAACATACAGAGGCTTCGCGTGACCCTTTCGGCGAAGCGGCTCACCAGCAGCGGCATAAAGAACACGGTCAGCAAGATCGCTATCGGCTTGGACGGACTCGAAGGCCTGCTTGATTTGATTGGATTTCACGGTCGCCCTCCTCTAGGATGAACTTGAGCTTCGATCTGCCGCGAGCCAAACGCGTTCGAACAGTCGCGGCTGGCACATGCAATAACTCGGCAATCTCTGAGGTCGAAAAGCCCAGATAGTGATAGAGCATGATGGGAACACGGAATCGTTCCGGAAGTCGCATAACGTCTGACAGGACCGCCTTGGTCTCCTCCTGCGCCGTCGAAAGCGAATCGGCCAGGTTCTCAATATCCTCCACACGCCTCCATGGCTTTCGAAAGAGAGATTTGCATTCATTGATCGTGACCCGGATAAGCCATCGACGAAGATGTTCCCAGCTTTCAAATTGGGCATCGCTTTTGAGTAACTTCAGAAAGACGTCTTGAGCGACATCGTCGGCATCGGCACGATCGCGCAGATACGTCAATGCGATTCGAAACACGACATCACGGTGATCCTCGACCGCCTGTCTAAAAGCTTGTTCTTCCATAATCACCTCCCGGTGACACTGATGGTTCTTGATGGGGCCCTCACCATAGATACGCTTTGACCAAACGGAATGTTTCAAATTCAAGCAGGAAAAACTACCAAAATAAACCTGTCCCTTTTTTGGCAAGGGATCAACGGAACGCAACAGGTTGAGCATACGCAAGCGAGCGGCCCCCAGAGCGTACAAGGTGGCATGAAAAAGGCAGGGCATTGACCTTCTGGTCATGCCCTGCCTTTTGAATGACAGATTGTAGCTCTGGGGGCCGCGCAGCGACGGAGGTCGCCGCCGTTCGTTAGAACGGCGGAACTAGTTACTCCTCGTCGTTGTCCTTGGCCTCTTCGGCGTCGTCGGTGTCCACGAGCTGGTTGAGCAGCTCGTCGAGGGAAGCCATGTCCTCGTTGATCGCGCCGTTGGCGGGAGCCTT
>CAJMSG010000100.1:0-6600 GCA_905216105.1 uncultured bacterium
TTGGTGAGCGGCAGCAGAATGGCAGTGGCAGGATCAGCAGCGCCAGGCGCAAGCAGGGGCATGGCGCTGTTGGCGATACACATCATGCCGGCGATACCGCCCAGCGCAGCGGAGCCACCAAACTCGCGTGCCGCGTTATAGCCCACCAAGATGGGCAGATAGGCGAAGAGGGCCCAACCCATGGAACGAATGCCCTGGTACCACCACTCGCCTGCAAGCGCGCCTGCCGTCGAGACGTTAATGACGTTGCAGATACCGTTGATGAGGCCAGCCGCAATGATGCCGGGAAGCAGGGCGACGAAGACATTGGAAATCTTCTTGAGGAAGGCCTGAACCGGCTTGGACTCGTACTTGGCCTTCTGCGCGGCCCTGTTTGTGGCCGCAGCGTCAACCACGCTCTCATCAGCAACGCCTTTCGCAAGGCCGGTGAGCTTGGAGAACTCCTCGAGCACCTTATTCACCTTGCCCGGACCCAGCACAATCTGCATCGTGTCGTCCTCGACCAGGCCCATCACGCCGTCGAGTGCCTTAATACCCTCCGTGTCGACGTTGCCCGTGTCTTTGACGGTCACGCGCAGGCGCGTCATGCACGCCGCGTTTGCCAGCACGTTGTCTTTACCGCCCAAAAGGTCCAGCAGCTTTTGAGCCAGCTCTTTGTTCGTCATAACTCCTCCTTGTATTGGGTACCTCTTCTTGATGTCATATCTGCTCACGCCGTGCACCTATTGGGCATCGGCGTTGCCCTTCTCATGGCCACTCACCGCAGCACGGACATGGCCGCGCGCCCGCTCAAGAGCTACCGCAGCCTGCTCGGCATCGCAGTCCAGCAGCACCGAGACAATAGCGGTTTTTACGTGGCCGCCGGCATCTGCAAGCGCCTGAACAGCGCGCTCGCGCGTGCAGCCGGTCGCCTCCATCACGATGTTCTGGCCGCGCACCACCAACTTCTCGTTCGTCTGCTGTACATCGACCATCAGGTTTTGGTACACCTTGCCAATCTTGACCATGGCACCGGTCGAAATCATATTGAGAATGAGCTTTTGGACCGTTCCCGCTTTGAGCCTCGTTGAGCCGGTCAGCACCTCGGGACCGGGCACAGGCTCAATGGCAAGATCCGCGCTCTCCCCGATCTTCGACCCTTGGTTACAGGCAATTGCGATGGTCTTGCACCCAGTTGCTTTGGCGTACACAAGGCCGCCCACCACATAGGGAGTACGACCGCTTGCCGCCAGGCCAACGACAAGATCCTTATCCGAGAGTCCACGCTCCCGCAGGTCGCTCGCGCCAAGCTCCTCGCTGTCTTCGGCGCCTTCGACGGCCTTGATAAACGCCGTCTCGCCTCCGGCAATGAGCCCGACGATCAGATCGGGTGACACGCCAAACGTGGGCGGACACTCCGAAGCGTCGAGTACGCCCAGACGACCGCTGGTGCCTGCGCCCATGTAAAAGACGCGCCCGCCGCGCTCGAGTGCCTCAGCAGCCCAGTCGATTGCTGTGGCAACCTGGGGCAACACTTTCGTGACCGACTGGACGGCACGAAGATCCTCATCATTCATCGTCGTGACGATTTGCAGCGATGTCATCGTATCGAGGTCCATTGACCTTTGATTACGCTGTTCGGTCGTGAATTTTGTTAAATCGAGCATTTCATTCACCTCATCTTTCCTGTTTCTCGATGTAGTTTTGCTTAATGACATGCGTCGCCCGCTCGTAGTCGCTGGCAACGTAAGCAGCGTACAGGGCATCGACAACCATAAGCTGGGCCATACGCGAGGCCATGGCACCGCTGCGGACCAAGGGCTCGCTTGCAGCAACGCCGAGCACGGCATCGGCCATGGTGGCAAGCTTGGACGATCCGTCTACCTTGGTCACGGCCACAACGGGACAGTTGTGACGTTGAGCCTCGACGGTGCAGTCCAGCACTTCTTGCGTTAAGCCCGAGTAGCTAAAGGCGATTGCCATATCGCCCTCATGCATGTTCTTGGCACACAGGAGCTGATCATGCCAGTCGTCGTACAGATGGCACTCTTTGTCAACACGCATGAGCTTTTGCGCTAGATCGTGCGCGACCAAACGAGAGGCACCGATACCGAACAGATTGACCGCGCGTGCCCGCTTAAGATGGGCCGCGCATCGCTCCAAGACGGTGTAATCGAGCGTTCGCGCCGTCGCCTCGATTGTGCGCACGTTGCTTTTCATCACCTTCCCCACGATACGTTCGACGCTGTCGTCCATGGAGATGTCCTCGAGGGCAACGTCTTTCTTGTCACCCAAGAGCGCCAGTTCGGCAATCAGTTCGCGCTGGAACTCCTTGTAGCCCGCAAAACCCAAGCGCTTGCAAAAACGCAAAATGCTCGAGGGCGAGGAGAACGTGGCATCGGCAAGACCGCGGACGGACAGCCCGACCACCTCATGCGGATGAGCGCTCACGTATGCGATGACATTGCGTTCCGCCGGACTCGCGCTGAGCTCACGCTCGCGAAGCCTTAAAAGCAATCCGTTTGTCATCTCAAACACCTCCGTTGAGAAGAATTAAAGACCAACGAACGATTCGTACCGGATATAAACAGCTTTTACGGTACATTGTGCCGCATCGTGGCGCACAAAGGGCGAGCGTTCTACCGCTCGCCCCTCAAATCCGACCGCTCGGAAATACGCGCGACACAAAATGATTCATCAAGGTCGCATTATTCGTAACAGGGTTGTTAACGACGTTTCGCATGGGCGCCAATGGGACAGGTCGCGCGCTGAACCAGTACTGCCGCCAGCAGCACCAACAGCATGGCGGTGACATAGCCCGCAGCATCGAAGCCCAAATCGATTATGTCGAAATGACGACCAGGAACAAAGATCTTGTGCACTTGGTCACCGACAGAGCAGACGGCGCAAAAGAGCAGAGCGAGTACGTACCGGAATCGCGCGCATGGCAGGCACTCGCCCAGGCATGCCACTGTCGCCGAAGCAAACAGTCCTACAAAGAAGAACTCAACGGTATGTGCGACGCGACGAATGTTGGCACCCATCCACAGACGAACGGGCGCAAGCGGGTCGGGATGAACGGCGCCAGTCGTTGAATCCGCGTCCCCGGCGGCATCCCCTGCCTGGGTCTCCCCCGCAGTCTCGGCCTGCACGCTGGCGCTTCGCCCTTCCACCGCACGCGCGGTGGACTCGCTGAGTGACGACGTCTGCTCCACGTTTTGCTCCGTCAGTATCCAAATACTTGCCAGCGTCACGACCAGCAGGACAACCGAAATCCATCCGACTATGTGCTTCACACGCGCCAAGGGCTAACCTCCGTCATTTTTTGAGCAGCAGCGAGTGTACCCCCAAATGCAGTTGTCGCCGTAGCGAAATCCAAAATGTTCGAATCGGGGCGCCAAAGGACCGTGGCGCCCCTACTCCATCTCGCGCATCCAGCGATCGAACGTCCCCACGCACACGCCTAGCCGCTTTGCCGCCTGACTCCGCGTGATATCACCCGCCTCGTAGGTATCGCGCACCAGCTCGAATTGCGGGGGACAGGGCTTGCGGGGCCGGCCAAAACGTACGCCGCGCGCTCGCGCCGCCGCAATGCCCTCGGCTTGGCGCCGGCGAATGTTCTCGCGCTCCACCTGCGCCACATAGCTCAGCAGCTGCAAAACAATATCGGCAATCAATGCACTCGTCACGTCCGACCCACCGCAATCTCTGGCGCGCGTGTCGAGCAATGGCATGTCCAGCACCACGATGGCGGCGCCGAGCTCTTTGGTTATGCACCGCCATTCCTCGAGGATCTCGCTGTAGTTACGGCCCAGCCGATCAATGGAAAGTACCACCAGCACATCACCGGAATCCAACGCGCACAGCAGCTCGCGATACCGCGGTCGATCGAAGTCCTTGCCGCTCGCATGATCGGCAAAAATATTCGCCGGTTCCACGCCATAGGCGCCCAGCGCATCCAGCTGCCGATTCAGATTTTGATCACGCGAGCTCACCCGTGCATACCCGTACACCGTTGTCATCTCATCCCCGCTCTCTCGTAAACCTCCCAAAAAGGGACAGGTTTATTTTGGTAGGTTTTATCTCCGCTATAGCAGGCGGAAGATGCAAGCGCGCGAGCGGCAAGGCGATTGAACCGCCACAAAAAAGGCGGCCCCAAAAGACCGCCCCGTTCTCTATCAGTCGCCAAATTCCGGCTAATGAATAAGCCTGAAATCCAAGTGCCCGCGCGTGGTGTTGACGCGCGAGACCTCGATGATCACGCGCTGCCCCAGCTCATAGCGAGTCCCCGTGTCGGCGCCCGTGAGCGTGAGCGCGTCCTCATCAAACTCGAACCACTCGTTGCCCAGGCTCTTGATCGAAACCAAACCCTCAACCTGTGTCAGATCCAGGCGCACAAAGAGGCCCATGCTGCTGACCCACGAGATCGTTCCGGTGTAGCGCTCGCCCAGGCGGTCCTCGTAGTACTGGGCGATCTTGATCTTTTGCGTCGCATGGCTGGCGGCGTCGGCCGCACGCTCGGCATCGCTGCACGCGCGGCAGATTTGCGGCAGGATGCGCGGCAGGGACTCGCGACCCTTACCGATCAGCCGCGGCGTGCGCACCAAGGCGTCCTTGCCGCCCAGCCGCTCGTAGGCCAGCTGCAGCTTGAGTACGCGATGCACCACCAGGTCGGGATAGCGGCGAATGGGACTCGTAAAGTGGCAATAGCACGGCGCGGCAAGTGCAAAGTGGCCCTCGTTGCGCGGCTTGTACAGTGCGCGCTGCATACTGCGCAGTAGCAACGTGTTGACGAGCGGCGCGTTGGCCGTACCGGCTGCGGCATCAACCGCCGCCTGCAGCTCGTCGGGGCTTCCCAGAGCAATGCCGGACGCGCGACGGTCATCGATGATGCCCAGCTGTGCCAGCGCCACGGCGGCACCGTGCAGGCTGTCGGGACTGGGATCGTCATGCACGCGATAGCAGGCCTCGATATCGCGGTCGGCCAGCCACTCCGCCACGCACTCGTTGGCCAGCAGCATGGCTTCCTCAATCAGCGACGTGGCACACGAGCGCTCACGGGCCACGATCTGCACGGGCACGCCGTCCTCGTCCAACAGCGCACGGATCTCGGCCGTATCAAAGTCGACCGAACCGCGTGCGCGACGAATACGACGGCGAAGCTCGGCGAGCTCGTTGGCAGCTACGAGGAAATCCCCCAAGTCGACGTTATAGCCGCGAGCGGTCTCCTCGCACGCAAGCCCGCGCTCGAGCGCCTCCTCGCGCGAGGCTTCAACCGCGGCAACATCCTCGACGGCACCCTCCAGCACCGAATACTGCACCGCACCGGCACGCACCAGCAGCGCCTCGGCGCCGTCGTAGTCCATGCGCACACGCGAGCGGATCACACTGGGATAGGGATCGTAATGGCGCACGCGACCCTGCGCGTCGAGCTCAATGTCGACGGTAAACGCCAAGCGGTCCTCGTCGGGACGCAGCGAGCACAAATCGTTCGACAGGCGCTCGGGCAACATGGGCAGCACGCGATCGGCAAGATACACCGACGTCGTGCGATGGCGGGCTTCCAGATCGATATGTCCGTCCCAGGCAACATAGTGCGAAACGTCGGCAATATGGACACCAAGCTTGTAGCCACCCTCGGGCGTGCGCTCCAGCGAGATGGCGTCGTCAAAGTCGCGCGCGTCGACCGGGTCAATCGTAATGACAAAGCGGTCACGCAGGTCTCGGCGAAGCGGGTCCTTGAGTGCCGAGGCAACATCGAGCGAAAGTGCCTCGGCCTCGGCTAGCGCGGCCTCGGGATACGTATCGGTATAGCCATAGCGCGCCATCACATACTGAACGCCCAAATCGGGCGCATCGTCGCCGCCAATACGGCGCTCGATCGTCACGGTGCCCGATTCCAGGCGCGTCGGATATGTCAGAATGCGTGCGACGACCGCATCACCCGGATGAACGCCCAAGCGCTCCGCCGAGGTGTCCTCCGGCAGAATAAAGAAATCTGCCTTAAGGCGAGAATCAAGCGGCTCGATCACCCCGAGCGGGCCGGCGGTCTGGTACGTGCCCACCACACTAATGGCTGCACGCTCGACGACGCCCTCGATTACGGCGCGTCGCTCGCCATGCGGGCTGTTCTTAATGCTCACGGCAACGGTATCGCCGTCCATAATCTCGCGCTTGCCGCGGCCCATGACCTTGTAGTCGCCGTTTTCGGTTACAACGTAGGCGCTATGCTCATGGAGCTGCACGCGTCCGGTCAGACTCGGGCGACGCTCGGTGCGCACCGGCCCGCGCTTATTGCGAGCTCCACGCTTATGCTTGTTATTGCGCCCCATGGCGCCTCCTTACTATCGATTGCAAACTCCAAAGAGTCTACCCAAATGGTCCGCAATCCTGCCGTCGCACAGGAAACAAAAACGGGCCACCCCGGAAAGGGGCGACCCGTTGCAAGCAATATGTCCGCAGCGTCTACACGCGCAGATAGCGGCGCATGGCGATGGCGGAACCAAAGAGACCAATCAGCACGCCAACCAGAATCAGCGCGGCGTAGGTCACCAGGTAGTACTGCATCGGCAGCGCAAACGACATCCAGCCGATGCTCTCCTGCAGACGCGGAACCATCAG
>CAJMSG010000101.1:0-6462 GCA_905216105.1 uncultured bacterium
CGCTGGCCGTTGATGATGGAGGGACGCAGGCGCTCCTCCTTGGTCATCGACATGATGATGGCCTCGTTCTTGTCGAAGATGCCCTCGTCCAGGTTGCCGCCCATCTGGTTGAGCGCACGCTGTCCACCGGGGAGCATGCCCAGGATACCCTTCATGCCGCCCATCTTCTTGACGGCCTTCATCTGGTCGAGCATATCGTTCATGGTAAAGCCCTCGCGCAGCATACGCTCGGCAGCCTCGAGCTGCTCTGCATCGGCTGCCTCCTGGGCCTTCTCGATAATGCCTACGACATCGCCCATGCCCAAGATTCGCTTGGCCATGCGATCGGGATAGAACGGCTCCAGCGAATCAGGCTTCTCGCCCATGCTCACGAACTTGATGGGCTTGCCGGTCACCTGACGCACCGAAAGTGCGCCACCGCCACGGGCATCGCCGTCGAGCTTGGAGATAATCACGCCATCAAAGTCGGTGCGCTCAGCGAAGGTCGAGACGACGTTGACGATATCCTGGCCGGTCATGGCATCGACGACCATCAGCACCTGGTCGGGCTTAACGGCCTTCTTGATGTCGACGGCCTCCTGCATCATCTGCTCGTCGATCTGAAGACGACCGGCGGTATCGACAATGACCACGTCGCGCAGGTGGTCGACGGCCTCTTGGATGGCGCCCTTGGCAATATCGACCGGGTGCGCGCCGTCACCGCGGAAGACCGGCACGCCGATCTCGCCACCGAGCGTGGCCAGCTGGTCGGCAGCGGCGGGACGGTAGACGTCGCACGCGGCGAGCAGCGGCGAGCGGCCCTGCTTCTTGAGCAGGTAGGCCAGCTTTACGGCCGCCGTGGTCTTACCGGAGCCCTGCAGGCCCACGAGCATGATGACATTGGGAATGCGGTTGCTAAAGACGAGCTTGCTCTCGGTTGAGCCGAGCATCTCGGTGAGCTCGTCGAGCACGATCTTGACGACGTTTTGCGCCGGCGACAGCGACTCCATGACCTCGGCGGTCATGCAGCGCTCCTTGGTCTTGGCGACGAACTCCTTGACGACCTTAAAGTTAACGTCGGCCTCGAGCAGTGCCATGCGAATATCGCGCATGGCCGAAGTAATATCGGCCTCGGTCAGCTTACCCTTGCCGCGCAGGCGGTCAAATGTGTCGTTGAGGCGATCGCTCAGGGAATCAAACACTGGTTACTCCTTAGTTGGACTCGCCCACCAGGGCGCGGCAGAAATCTTTGGCGTTAAACTCCTGCAGGTCATCGACCTGCTCGCCCACGCCGATGCGAAGGATCGGGAGCTTGAGCTTCTCGGCCACGGCCATGGCGATACCACCCTTAGCCGTTCCGTCGAGCTTAGTCATGATAATACCGTCCAGGCCCAGCGCCTCGTTAAACTCGAGCGCCTGGTTCAGACCGTTCTGACCAGTGGCGGCATCGATCACAAGCACGACCGAGACGGGCATGGGACCGGCGGCCATATTGGCGGCGCGCTTACGGGTCACATTAACCACCTTGGCGAGCTCGCGCATGAGCTCGGGACTCGTGTGCAGACGGCCGGCGGTATCGATGAGCACCAGGTCGCTGCCGCGCTTATCGGCCTCGTCGAGCACGTCATAGCACACGCTCGCCGGATCGGAGCCGCGGTCACGCTTGATAACCGGTACGCCGGCACGCTGACCCCACACATCGAGCTGCTCGATGGCAGCGGCGCGGAAGGTGTCGGCCGAACCGATCACCACGTTCTTGCCGCGGGCGGCCATGGCGCTCGCAATCTTGCCGACCGTGGTGGTCTTGCCGGCACCGTTGATGCCGACAAACAGCACGCAGCTCGGCGTATCGGAAAACGGATCGCGCTCAACAGGCACAAAATGGCCCTCGAGCTGCTCGGCCAGGGCACGGCGAAGCTGCGGGGCGGTCTTAAGGTTCTTCTTGGCAGCGGCGTCGCGCAGGTCATCGGAGACCTGAATGGCGACCTCGGCACCCATGTCACCCATGACGAGGGTGTCCTCAAGGTCCTCCCAAAAATCCTCGTCGACCTCACCGCCAAAGTAAAAGACCTCGTTGAGGGCCTCGCGGCTGCGCTCGAGTCCGCGCGAGAGTGCGTCAAAGAATCCCATTATGCATTCACGACCTTTCCGGTTTCGCGATCGAGTTTTTGCGAGACGACGCGACTGACGCCGTCGGCTTGCATCGAGACGCCGTAGAGAACGTCAGCATCCTCCATAGTACGGCGCTGATGCGAGATTACCAAGAGCTGCGTATCGGAACGCAGCACATCAAGGGCGCCGATGAGCTTGGACAGGTTGGCGTCGTCGAGCGCCGCCTCGACCTCGTCCAGCACATAGAACGGCACCGTGCGCGTACGGTACACGGCAAAGAGCAAGGCGAGCGCCGTCAGGCTCTTCTCGCCACCGGACATGAGCATCATCTTGGTGATGCGCTTGCCGCGCGGCTGCGCCACGACCTCGATGCCCGTCTCGGCCGGATGCTCGGGATCGGTCATCTCCAGATGTGCCTGGCCTCCCGGGAACAGCATGGCGAAGATCTCGCGGAAGTTCGCATCGACCTTCTCAAAGGTCACCAAGAACGCCTTGCGCATCTTACGGTCGATGGCCACGGTGATCTTGGTGAGCGCCTTGCGCGCGCTCTCCAAATCGGCCAGTTGCTCCTCGATGTAATCGGCGCGGCGCTTGAGCTGCTCGTACTCCTCCATGGCAACCTGGTTCACGGGGCCCAGGTTGTTGATCTGGCGCACGAGCTGGTTGAGCTCGCGCTCGGCGGCGTCGCGGTCGGTGGGCGCCGGCAGCATGAGCGCTTCCTCGAGCACCGTAGTGCCATCGGCGGTGATGGCCTTGATGGCAGCCTCGACCTGCACCTCGAGCTTGCCGCGTGCGACCTTGAACTCGTTTTGCGTCGCCGTGGCAGTATCGACCCGCCCCTTGGCGCGGGCGACCTCGGTCTTGGCGTCCTCGATGGTCTTCTTAAGCGAAGCCGAGTCCGCCTCCTCAAGCGTTGCCTGATCGCGCAGGCGCGCAGCCCAGTCCGAGGCGCGCTCCAACAGGGCAGAATAGCGCTCGTGCATGGGATCGACGCGAAGGCGAAGCAGCTCGAGCGAGCGCGAGGCCTGACGCGTCCCGCGGATACGACGGTCGATGCCCTCCAGGCGATGTTCAAGATCGGGCACGCGGCCCTTCAGCGAACGCAGGCGCTCGCTCGTCTGAGCCAGGCGTACCTTAGCGTCGGCGAGCTTACCGGCGGCCTCGGAATCGTCGCGACGCACGCGATCGAGCTCATCATTGGCC
The DNA here is from genome assembly GCA_905216105.1 of uncultured bacterium. Lineage (GTDB taxonomy): Bacteria > Actinomycetota > Coriobacteriia > Coriobacteriales > Coriobacteriaceae > Collinsella. Next base: position 3,295 of record CAJMSG010000101.1, read on the forward strand.
TCGGCAATCTGCAAGCCCAAGTCGCTCGCCTGCGCACGGGCCTCGTCACGCGAACGGGTAAGTTCATCCACGCGCGGACGTGCGGCACGAACGGCCTCGGCAGCCTGCTCGCGGCGCTTGGAAATACGCACGCGCTCGACCTCGGCGTTGTTGGCACTCTGCTCCAGGCGGCCGATCTCGGAGAGCAGCGAGCGGCGCTCGCCCTCAAGACGGGCAATCTCGCCGGCAGCATCGCCCTCGGCGGCACGGGCCTCCTCAACGGCGGCGTTGGCCTCGACGACCTGATCAGAAACATGCTCAAACACGGTAGCAAGATCGGGCTCCAGGCCTTCCAGCTCGCGGATGCGACGCTTGCGCTCCAGGGCGCCCGAAGCCTCGCCGGCATCGACCCCCACGCGAACCAGGCCGCCGCAGGCAACGCGGGCACCATCGGGCGTCACGTAGGTCACGCCGTCAACGACGGGCGCGGCCAGGGCGGCAGAAAGGTCATCGACCACGTAATAGCCGCCGAGCAATGCCTCGACGACCGGACCGTAGCCCGCACGCACGGACAGACGATCAACAAGACGGGTACCGGCGGCACCCTCGGCGGCCGCAGAGCCGCTCACGCTGCGCGCCACCAGCAGCGCCTCGCCCGAGGCCTTCTTCTGGTCCAGGGCAGCGCGGCCGGCACGCTCAAGCGTAGCGGCGTCATCAAATAGCAGGGCATCGATATCGCCGGCAAGCAGCTGCTCAACCAGACCCTCAAGCTCGCGAGGGGCCTCGAGCACGTCGCCCAGACGACCCGAGACATCATCACCCAACGCGCCCATCAGACGGCTCACCAGCGGCGAGCTGTCTGCCATGCGGGCATCAATCTTCTTTTGGCTCGCGAGCTCAGAGCGAACCTCGGACAGTTTGTTGCGCGCCTCGCTCTCGCGATTACGCAAGTCCTTAAGGGCCGCACGAGCGACCTCAGTGGCCTCACGCGTATCGCTCTGGGCTTGATGGGCCTGATCGAGCGCACCTTCGAGCTCCTCAGCACGGTTGCGGCGGCTATCAAGCGATGCCGTGACCTCCTCGAGCTGCTCATCGATCTGCTCCAGGCGTGAGGCATACATGTTGTCCTCGACCTCGGCGTTGCTCAGCGAGTCCTTCACCTTGGCGAGCTCGAGCGCAGCATTATCGGCAACGCGCTGCACATCGCGCTGTTCGCGCGTGAGCTGCGAAATCTGATTGTCGAGCGCAACGCGACGCTCGTGGAGCTCGGCGGCGGCAGGACCAGCGGCATCAACGTCCTCCTGGGCCTGCATATGCGCGCCGGTCACTTCCTCGAGCTGAGCACGTGCGTCCTCGAGCTCCTCGACCACGCGACGGCGCTGATGCTCGGAGCTTGAGATCTGGCCGCGCATGTCGGACAAGCGCGACACCATGTTATGGCCCTTTTCCTCGAGCAGACGCATGTCTGAGTTAATGCGACCGACCACATCTTGCATATGGCGGCGCTGCTCGCCCAAGTCGCCCACAAACAGGCCCTTTTCTTCGAGCATAACTTGGAGCTTCTCGAGCTCACGCTCCTTTTCACCCAAGCGGTATTGCGCAAGCTCAAGCTCGGCGGCGCCCTCCTTAGAGCGGCTCTCCAGGTCGTTCCACTGCGATTGCAGCGAACGCAGTTCGTCGACGGCCAGCATCTGCGTAAGCTCGTTAGCGCGCGAGGACAGCTCTTTGTACTTGCGCGCGCGATCGACCTGACGCTCCAGCGGCCGCAGCTGACGGGCGATTTCCTTGTTGATATCGCGAGCACGGGTCAGGTGCTCGTCCATCGACTTGATCTTTTTGAGCGCACGTTCCTTGCGACGCTTGTGTTTGGAGATGCCAGCGGCCTCCTCAATGAGGGCACGGCGCTCCTCGGGGCGGCTCTGCAAAATGGCATCGAGCTTGCCCTGGCTAATGATGGAATGCGTATCCTTGCCCAGGCCCGAGTCGTGCAGGATGTCCTGAATGTCCATCAGGCGGCACGGGCTCGAGTTGATGAGGTACTCGCTTTCGCCCGAGCGATACATACGACGGGTGATGGCGACCTCGTCAAAGTCGACGGGCAGCATATGGTCCGAGTTGTCGAGCACCAGCGTGACCTCGGCAACGCCCACCGGCTTGCGCGCCGACGAACCCGAGAAGATGACGTCCTCCATGGCCTGGCCGCGCAGCTGCTTGGCGCTCTGCTCACCCAGGACCCACAGAATCGAGTCGGAGATGTTCGATTTTCCCGAGCCGTTGGGACCGACGATGACGGTTAGGCCCGGCTCAAACGTCATATGGGCGCGGTCGGCAAACGACTTGAACCCTTTGAGCGTGAGGGACTTGAGATACACGGTTCCTCGCTTAAACAGGCTTCTTGTTGAGAATCACGCCGTTGGTGGTGTAGCCCATGCGGTCGAGTGCCTCGAGCGCAGCGGCTCCCTCGGCCTCCTTCTTGGAGGAACCGGTGCCGCGGCCCTGGCGGATACCGTCGATGAGCACCACGGCGGTAAAGGTCGGTGCGTGCGCGGGGCCCTCGGAGCCGACCAGCTTATACGCAGGAGGCTCGTGGCCGTCTGCCTGCACACACTCCTGCAAGAACGACTTGGGGTTCGCGGGGTGCTCGGCACGCTCGGTGGCCAGGTGCGGCTTAAGCGTACGGTGGATGAACTCCGCCGCTGCATCCCAACCGGCATCCAGATACAGGGCGCCCACGAGCGACTCATAGACGTTCTCGAGCGCCGAGTGCAGGCCACGGGCGCCGGTACCGGTCTCGGAGGCACCGAAGATGATGATGTCGTCGATGCCCAGCTCATGGGACACCTCGGACAGCGTGGCGCCCGAGACGAGCGACACCTTCAGGCGCGTAAGCTTGCCCTCGTCAAACTCCGGATAGGACTCAAAGAGCGAACGGGCAACCACGGCGCCCAAAATGGAATCGCCCAAAAACTCAAGGCGCTCATAACTCGCCGAGACGGGCTGACCTTCCACGGCAGAAGGGTGCGTGAGCGCCGCGCGCAGCAGCACCTTGTTATTGAACTCGTGGCCCAGGATTTCCTGGGCGCGCGCGAGTCGTTGAGATAAAGCCAAGACTTAGGCCTCCTTGGCGTTTTCAATAGCGTCGACAGCGTCGGCGACAGAGTTGAGCGACAGCAGGGTCTCGTCATCGAT
>CAJMSG010000102.1:0-6454 GCA_905216105.1 uncultured bacterium
CCCATGGAAGGCTCGTCGAGCATGAGCAGCTTGGGGTTGCTCATAAGGGCGCGGCCCATAACGAGCATCTGCTGCTCGCCGCCCGAAAGGGTGCCGGCGACCTGACGACGGCGCTCCTTAAGGCGCGGGAACTGCTCGTAGACACGCTCAAGGCCCGGAGCAACCGTGGACTTGGGCTGTGTGTAGGCGCCCATCTCCAGGTTCTCCTCGACCGTCATCTGCAAAAAGGCGCGACGGCCCTCGGGCACCTGTGCCAGGCCCTTACCTACCAGCTTGTCGGCAGGCGTATGGGTAATGTCCTCGCCCATAAACTTGATGGAGCCGGTCTTAGAGCGCAGCAGGCCCGAGACAGTTTTAAGCGTCGTAGACTTACCGGCACCGTTAGCGCCAATCAGGGCCACGATCTCGCCCTCGTTAACGTTAAAGGAGATGTCCTTGATGGCGTGGATGGCGCCGTACCAGACGTTGATGTTGTAGACGGAAAGCATCGGCTCTGCCATTTAGTTCTCCCCCTTATCCTGCTTACCCAGATACGCCTCGATAACGGCGTCGTTGTTCTGGATTTCCTCGGCCGTGCCCTTGGCGATGACCTTGCCAAAGTTGAGCACGCAGATACCCTCGCAAATGTTCATAACGAGCGACATATCATGCTCGATAAGCATGATGGCAATGCCGAAGGTGTCGCGAATCTTGACGATGTTCTCCATGAGCTCCGCGGTCTCGGACGGGTTCATGCCGGCGGCAGGCTCGTCGAGCAGCAGCAGCTTGGGGTTGGTGGCAAGCGCGCGGACGATCTCCAGACGACGCTGAGCGCCGTAAGGCAGCGATCCGGCCTGCTCATTTGCCAGATGCTCCATATCAAAGATGGACAGCAGCTCCATGGCGCGCTCGTGGGCGGCCTTCTCGTGCTTCCAATACGTCGGCAGGCGCAGCACGCCCTCAAAGCCGGAGTAACGCTCCTGGTTATGCAGGCCGACCTTGACGTTATCCTCCACCGTCATGGTATTAAACAGGCGGATGTTTTGGAAGGTACGAGCGATGCCCATGCGGTTGACCTGGTAGACGGACTTGCCCGAGGTGTCCTCACCGTCGAGCAGGATGGTGCCGTGTGTGGGCTGGTACACCTTGGTGAGCAGGTTGAAGACCGTGGTCTTGCCGGCACCGTTGGGGCCGATCAGACCGGCGATCTCGGTCTTGCCGATGGTCAGGCTAAAATCGTCGACTGCCTTAAGGCCACCGAATTCAATGCCCAGGTGGATGCACTCGAGCGCCGGGCGCTCGCCCAGATCGCGGTCGGGAACGATGGCGCCAGAAGGATACGGGACCATCTTGCCCTTCTTGAACTCAAATTTACTGGGCATCGGCTGCCACCTCCTTCTTGGAAGCAAAGCGGTCCTTGACGCGACCGAAGAACGCCTTGAGCTGCGGGTTGTTGGTAAAGATCATGACCAGGATCAACACGATGGCGTAGATGAGCATGCGGTAGTCCGAGAACTGACGGAGCAGCTCGGGAAGCACCGTGAGCAACGCCGCCGCGATAACGGAGCCGCGCATATTGCCCAGACCACCCAGGACCACGAACACCAGGATCAAGATCGATGTGTTGAAGTCGAACTTGGTGGCGGAAAGCTGCGAGAAGTTACCGCCGAAGAGGGCTCCGGCAGCACCGGCGAGAGCGGCGGAAACCACGAAGGCGATCATGCGGTACTCGGTGACGGAGATGCCCACGGACTCGGCAGCGATCTTGTTGTCGCGCACGGCCATAATGGCACGGCCGGTACGGCTGCGAACCAGGTTGAGCACGATCACGAGTGCGACCATAACCAGGATGGCACCGGCGAGGAAGGTCGAGTACGTCGACACGCCCGAGGCGCCCTGGGCGCCCTTGATGATGGCGGTGCCGTCCTCGAGCAGGTGCAGGTCATCGATCGTAGAGTTGCCCGTGATGTTAAAGATCACGTGCAGGCCGCGGGAGTCGACACCCACGATAAGGCAAGTGACAATCTCTTTGATGATCTCGCCAAAAGCCAGGGTCACGATGGCCAGATAGTCGCCGCTCAGGCGCAGGACCGGGATGCCAATCAAGAAGCCCAAGATGGCAGCGGCGATAGCGCCGACCACGATGCTGATGATCAGGCGCACCGGATCGGAGGGAACGGCGCTCTCGAGGGCGACCGCGGTGACGATGCCCGTATAGGCGCCGACGCTCATAAAGCCCGCGTGGCCCAGCGACAGGTCGCCCGCGATGCCGACGACGAGGTTGAGGGAGATGGCCATGACGATATAGGCCGTGATGGGAACCAGCTGACCGGCGATCATGCGCGGAATCATGTGGTTCGACTGCATAAAGAACACGACGGCGAAGGCCACGATGCACATGGCGTACGTGACAAAGTCGTGACGCGTCTGCTTGTCTTTAAGAAACTTCATAACGCTCACCTACACCTTCTCGGGGACGTACTTGCCCAAGAGGCCGGCAGGCTTGACGAGCAGGACGATGATCAAAACAGCAAAGACGATGGAGTTGGCAAGGCTCGTGGAAATGTAGGCCTGCGCCATCGCCTCGATAATGCCGATGAGAATGCCACCGACAAAGGCACCGGGGATGGAGCCGATACCGCCGAAGACGGCGGCGTCGAAGGCCTTGATGCCAGGCATGGCGCCCGTGGTGGGTTGCAGGACCGGCGAGTAGGAGCACAGGAGCACACCGGCGATGGCGGCAAGGGCGGAGCCGATGGCAAACGTCATCGAGATGGTGCGGTTGACGTTGATGCCCATGAGCTGAGCGGCGGCCTTGTCCTCGGACACGGCGCGCATGGCCTTGCCCATCTTGGTCTTACCTGTAAAGAACATCAGGCCGGCCATGATAACCAGGCAGGCGACGATGGTGACGAGCGAGACGGCGCTTACGTTGAACTTGGCCAAGAACTCCGGCACCGGGAAGGTGACGAGCGAAGTGAAGTTCTTGGGCGTGGCGCCCCACAGAAGCTGCGCGGCGTTCTGCAGGAAGTAAGACACGCCGATGGCCGTGATCAGAACGGCCAGCGGGCCTGCTTGGCGCAGCGGCTTATAGGCCAGACCCTCAATGAGAACACCGAGAACCGTGCAGACCACGCAAGAGAGAATTACAGATGCCCAGCCCGGGAGGCCGAGATACGACGTGGCGCAGAACGAGACATAGGCACCGACCATGATGACGTCGCCGTGAGCGAAGTTCAGCATCTTGGCGATACCGTAGACCATGGTGTAGCCCAACGCGATGATGGCGTAGACGCTGCCCATGGACAGGCCGTTGACCAGGTATTGGATAAAGACCGTCATGTTCCACATCCCCCTTTCGAATAGGTTTCCAGTTGATGTATGAAACAGGGACGTTACATCGTCCCTAGATACCAAGCAAGCAGGGAAGGCCAAAACCTCCCCTGCTTGGGATCAAAACCGCTCTATGTAAGGCGGCCAATTAGGCCTGTACGTACTTGCCGTCGGTGATGACGTACGCCGTGGGCTCCTTCTGGACCTGGCCCTTATCGTTCCAGGTAAGCTTGCCGGTCAGACCGTCAACGGTAATCTTGAGCATAGCCTTGGACAGCTTCTCGGCGACCTCGGTCGGATCGGCGTCGACACCAAGACCGGCCTCCTTGACGGCCTCGGCCACCGCGTGCACGCCGTCGTAGGCGTCGGCGGCAAACTGGTCGGGGGTATCGCCGTACTTATCCTTATAGGCGTTGACGAAGTCGGCGTTCTTCTCGTCATCGGCGGAGAACGGGGTCATGAGCAGCAGGCCCTCGGCAAGAGAGGTGTCGAAGCCCTCAACGCCCAGGATGCCGTCCATGCCATCGCAGCCCATCATCTTGACGTCGTAGCCCATGTCCTTGGCGTTCTTGAGCAGGACGGACGCCGGCGTGTAGTAGATCGGCGCAAAGATCATGGTGGCGCCGGCCTGCTTGGCCTTGGTCAGCTGGTTGGTAAAGCTCGTGGCGGAGTCGTCCTTAAAGGTCTCCTCGTCGACAATCTCGAGCTTGGACTCAGCGGCCTGGGCCTTAAAGGAATCTGCGATGCCCGAAGAATAGGCGTCGCCGGAGTTATAGAACAGCACGAACTTCTCGTCCGCATACTTCTGCGCCAGGAACTTGGCAGCGTTGACGCCCTGGTTGGGGTCGGTAAAGCAAACCTGGAAGACGCAATCCTTGCCGTCGGTGACGTCCTCGGAGGACGCGGACGGGGTGATCATGAACGTCTTGGGGTCGTTACCGCACTCTGCGGCAACGGCAACCGACGCACCTGTGGTGGTCGGGCCGACGAGGGCCTGCATGCCCCAGTCGAGCAGAGTATTAAAGGCGTTGACGGCCTTCTCGCCGTCGGCCTGGTCGTCCTCGGCCTTGCTGGCAAGCGGCAGCTCCTTGGTGGAGAAGTCCTTGCAGCCAAGCTCGACGCCCTGGGTAACGGACTTGCCGTAGGACGCGTTGGCGCCGGTCAGCGGGCCGATGGTGCCGATCTTAAACGAAGCGTCGCCCGAAGCGGAACCGCTGTCGCCGCCGTTGGAGGAGCAGCCAGCTAGAATGGACATCGCCCCCAGACCTGCTGCGCTCGCGATAACGCTCCTGCGATTCATAACAGGGTTCAATGACTTACCGGTGAGGCTCGACATGCGGCTCTCCTCTCAAATCTCGTCGGGTTTCGGTTACCCGACAGGCCATCCTTCGCCGTGTTCGGCGTTCGCAAAATAGTAGACGCTTTAGTTGAGAAAAGTGGCGATTATTTCAACTTTTCTTTTGTTTTGTCCATTTATCCAAAATTATGCGTATTTCTATCGGTTTATGCAGTTTAGCCACTTTATTGTGTGAAAGTAATGTTTCCATTCCGTTACATGCGCCCCTGCCCTGATTAAAACAGCCTCACCGGTCGCGTTTTGTGCACACCTAGGCGGCGACGGCGGCACCAGTCGCGACGAGGCCGACGAGTGCCTGCATGCCCCAGTCGCACAGGGCAAACCTTATGGTGCAAACGTTGACAGTTTGTTACGAAGTTCCGTTTGTAGCGAGCATGTCTCCAATGTTTCCGCAGCGTTTCGGAGGTGGCGTTTTGCGCTGCTCTCGCTGCCAGGCAAGCACGCGCCCGCACTTCACGCTAGAATGCACTCAACGTTAATCGATCAATCAATCTATAAGATGCACGAAGGAGCTATCTATGAGCGAACCCCTGCGCACCGTGAACGTCGGCCTGATCGGTCTGGGAACTGTCGGCGGCGGCGTGGCCCGTCTGATCAAGAGCCACCACGATGAGTACCTGGCAGCCTACGGCATCGACCTTAAGCTGACCCGCGCCTGCGCGCTTGCCTGGGAGCAGGCCGAGGCGGCAGGCATTGAGCGCGAGGCCTTTACGAGTGACTGGCACGATGTCGTCACCGACCCCGCCGTCGACATCGTCGTCGAGTTGATCGGCGGCGAGCATCCCGCAACCGAGATCTTCACCACCGCCTTCGAGAACGGCAAGCACGTCGTCTCTGCCAACAAGGCCCTGCTGGGCCGTCATGTCGAGACGCTCGCCGAGAAGGCGCGCGCGTGCGGCGTGCAGATTAAGTGCGAGGCCAGCTGCGGCGGCGGCATCCCCATCGTGAGCACGCTCGAGCACGACCTAGTGGGCAACAAGATCCTGACCATCGCCGGCATTCTCAACGGTACCACCAACTATATCCTGTCGCGCATGGACGCCGAGGGCGCCGATTACGCCGACGTACTTGCCGACGCGCAGGCCAAGGGCTATGCCGAGGCCGACCCGTCCACCGACGTCGACGGCTTCGACGCCGCCAGCAAGACGGCCATCCTCGCCTCCATCGGCTTTGGCACCCGCGTTACCACCGACGATGTGTACCAGCAGGGCATCCGTACCATCGGCGCCGAGGACATCGCCCAGGCCCGCGAGCTCGGCTACACCATCAAGCTGCTCGGCATCGCCCGCAACACCGACGCCGGCGTCGACGTTCGCGTGCATCCCACGCTCATCCCGGCAGACCATATGCTCGCCAAGGTCAACGGCGCCATGAACGCCGTCTACGTGGTAGGCGACGCCGTGGGCGAGACCATGTTCTACGGTGCCGGCGCAGGCTCCTTCCCCACCGCGAGCGCCGTCGTGGGCGACATCCTGTCGCTCTCCGAGCAGATCAGCCGCGGCGTGGCTCCGCTGCCCGAGATTGAGCCCTATGGTCACAACCTCGCCTTTAAGCCCATGGACGAGCTCCAGACCAAGTACTATGTGCGCCTGAAGGTCGCCGACCGCGTGGGCGCCCTGTCCGAAACGGTCAACATCTTTGCCAAGCACAACATCTCGATCTCGCTCATCAACCAGGTCGAGGACGGCAAGTCGGGCGTCAGCGATGCCTGCTCGGTCATCTTCCTGACGCACCGCGCGCTCGAGAAGGACGTCCAGGCTGCCGCCGCCGAGCTTGCCAGCGTCG
>CAJMSG010000103.1:0-6448 GCA_905216105.1 uncultured bacterium
AAATGAGGGGTATTTGACAAGTCGGTAAAACGTTACCAACACGGCTACCTGCATGGCAGTTATAAAACCCCCTTAGTCAAGCCGCTGACAAATCCTACTAAAACCAAGCTGCTCACGCCAAAAGAATCCAAAAGATTATGCTTGACCAACATGTTGCGGTCGAATGCCGGCGGACGGAGCGACAGGACTGCAAACGCTCGGAAGACTACAGCCCCGGCGCCCCGTCCGCCGGCATTCGATGGGCGAGGAGCTATTTCTTCTCTTCGCGAGCTATCATGCGGCCGAGAGCCGCTGTAAAGGGATCGAGCAGCACGCCGGCGATAACCACAAAAGCCCATCCCTTTGTGACAAGGCCTGCCCAACGCGCGAAGAACGTACGGCCTGCAATCGTTCCGAATCCTCCCTGGAAGGCAATCTCACCAAAACCGATCACCATAAAAAGGAGCGTGGCACCGATGACCGTACCGGCAATCTTGTGTGATGCACTCCCCTGCTCAAAACCAAAAAAGTCCAGGCACATACCAACCGTTTTGCCAAACAGCGGGAGTGCGCTCAGAACCTCGGCGATCACCGTGGCCACGATAAGTTGCCCCCAAAAGCCCGTGGGGCTCGTCAGATCCAAGCCAGATGTCCCTTCAATGATGGGGAGAAATGCGCAAAGCAATAGCGGATTAAAGAAGCCGTTGAGAATACCGATAACGCGCCTGACAGGTAACTTCATAGCCGTAAGCCTTTCAAAGTCATTGATAGAAAGAGGGCCGCCGGCATATGTCGGCGGCCCCGATAAAACATGATGTGCGGCAAAACAGCTACTCGAGCGGCTACTCCGCCTCGCCGCCGGCCGCCATCTTCTCGGCCTCGGCAAGCTGGGCCGGGGTGAGCTTGCGATACTTAATGGCGCCAAAGACGACACAAGCCGCACAGACGATCATGCCGGCGATGAACTTCTGGTCAATCGTTGAACCAAACGGCGACGTCACGGCCTCAAACACAATGGGAGACAGTGCCATGCCAAAGTTGATGCCGCCCATGCCAATGGCGAGGTTAAACGCACGTCCCTCGGGGGCAGAGTTGCCGGCGGCAAAATTGCCCTCCAGCGGCACGTAGGTCTCCTTGCCCAGCGCAACGACAAAGCCCGCAACGCACAGCACCATAAAGGCGGGCGCAACCAGCGTCAGGCCCAGGCCAACGAGCGTCACGCCCCACGCGATCGGCATAGCCAGGTTCTTGAACTTGGCAAACAGCGGACCGACCAGAAGACCAGCCGCAATACCGGCAACGGTCATAACGGTAGAGGCAAGACCGGCCTCCACGGTACCGCCAAAGCCGCGACCCACAACAAGCAGCGAAACGTTGGAGCTGAATAGCTGGAACGTAAGTACGAACACAAAGCTCATGAGCGTGATAATCGCGACCTCTTTAGGCATATTGGCAAACACATTGACCTTGCGCTTGGGCTCAAGATGACCCTCGGGAAGGCAAACAGCCTCGATCACGATGAAAATGATCATGATGAAGTACGCCGCATAGCTGTGGAACCACTCGGCAGAACCCAAGATGCCGGAAACCATCGTCCAGATAATGCCGCCCAGTGCAACAAAAGTGGAGTAGATGCCCATGACAAACGAGCGCTGCTTGCCACCGAAATAGTCGGCGATCAAGGCGTCGGTCGAGTTCTGGACGGCGCCGAGACCAAGGCCCATGACAGCAGAAGCCGCTAAGACCTGGCCGAGCGAGTCGTGGAACACCAGCACCGAGGCGCCTGCCAGCATCACGATAACGTGACCGACGAGCGTCGTCTTCTTCTTGGACACGCGAGAGGCAAGCTGTGAAGAGACGAGCATGGCGGACAGTGCCATCATCAACGGGATGATGCCGATGATCATCTGAACGGCAGCGATGTTCTCGTTGGGAAACGCCGCCGCGACAGAGGCCACGATGGGGACGGGCACCAACATGCCCATAATGCACATGGCGGCAGCATAAATGCCCACCAGGTACTTGATCTTGGTTTTATCCATGATCCATCCTTACACTTAGAGAAAAGGGTCGGAGCGGCCAGACATCACCAGCGGCCGCCCCAAACACAGCACTATCAGTCGTTGAATCCGGTGAACACGGGCTCTCCGCTGTACACGAGCGCTTCCTCGACACCATCGAGCACGCGGCAGGCGCCAGACGCCATCGCCTCGAGCTCGAACTCGCCGGGATAAGCCGACACGGGGGCGATCCAAGAGCAGCATTCCTCAATCGAGGCAACAAGCTCCTTGCTGTGGACCATGCCGCCTCCGAGCAAAATGCCGTCGACGTCGCCCTTCAGCACACAGGCCATCTCGCCGATCCACTTGCAGATTTGGTAAACCATTGCATCCCAGGCGCGGGCTGCAGCCTTATCGCCCGCAGCGGCACGCTCGCACACCTTGATGGCATCGGAGGTACCCAAAAGATCGACAAAGCCGCCGGTCTTCATGCAATGGGCGCGGGCGACATCAAGGCCGTGTTCCGCGGTGTACTTTGCGACCTCGATCGCGGGAACCGATCCGCAGCGCGTCGGTGCCATGGGGCCCTCGCCGCCGACGATGTCGTTGCCGTCCACCATCTTGCCCTTAAGATGAGCCGAGATAGAGATGCCGCCGCCGATATGGCAGACAATAAAGTTGCACTCGTCATATGCACGACCGAGCTTTGCCGCATGGCGGATGGCGGTCTCTTTGAGATTAAGGGCGTGCAGGTGCACGTTTCGATACACGCCCTTAATGCCCGTCATACGTGCGAGGTCGCACAGCTCGTCGGTATCGGGAGGATTCACCACAAAAGAGGGCTTTCCCGTCTTTGAGGCGAACTCATGGGCAATCTGGGGACCCAGCTGTGCCGGGTGTTGAATGCCGTTCGCGCCGATGCGGGCATGCTCGAGCATGACCTCATTGATGACATACGTACCGCCGGGCAGCGAAAGCAAGCCACCGCCGCGACCGACAAATGCATCAAAGTCCTCGAGCTTTAGGCCCGCCTCCTCCAGTGCTCCAAGAATCAGATCGCAGCGGTACGGCATCTGAGCCGAAACCCCATCGAACTGGGCAAGGTCCTTCGCATCGTGCGCAACGTTCTTGCTGACCTTGCACTCATCGCCCTCAAAAACGCCCACCTTCGTGGAAGTGGAACCCGGGTTGATTACCAGGACGCGCCAGGGAGTCTTTTTATCGGACATACCTTAAGCCTCCTTAAGCGCCTGGGCGCGCACGCAGCTCATCACCACGTTGCCGACGATCTCGTCAACGGGCGCAGAGCGCGAGCAATCGCACACGATCTTCTTGAAGCCCTGAAGCATGGGGCCGTAGGCATTAGCACCGGTCAGATTCTGGATAATCTTGACGCCGATATTGCCCACGTTGATATCGGGCCAGATGACCACGTTGGCTTGGCCCGCAACAGCGGACTCACGATGTACCTTCTTGGCCGCAACCTTGGGGTTAATCGCCGAATCAAACTGGAACTCGCCGTCGATGGCAAGGTCGGGACGGCGATCGTTGGCAATCTCGCGAGCACGGCGCACTTTGTCGACAAGCTCGTTGTCCATCGAACCGTCAGTCGAATGCGAAAGCAGCGCGCAACGGATATCCCATCCGGTCAGCGAGCGCACCGTTTCACTCGACGAAATCGCAATCGAGGCAAGCTCCTCACTCGTGGGGTCAACGCAAACGGCAGAATCGCCAAAAGCCAAAAGGCCGCCTTCGCCGCCGTTCCAGTTGGGAATGTCGGCGATACCGCACGAGCTCACGGTGTCCACCCCGTCGGCAAGGCCGACGATAGCCTGTCCCGCTAGGATGATGTCGCCCGTGGCGTTATCGATGCCGGCGAACATTACGTCGACATCGCCGAGCACCTGCAAAATCAGGGCGCGCTCTAGCGGGCGCGTCATACGGCGCGCGGCACCCTTGGGCTTAAACTTGCAATCAGGATGCGAAAGGTAGCGCTCACAGCAGGCGGCGTTCGCCTCCTCGTCGGTCACATCGACAATCTCGATGCCGTCAAGGGAGATACCGCGCTCATCGGCAAGCTCCTTGAGCTTGCCGCCGTCGCCGACCAGCACACATTCGGCAAGATGCTCGGCGGCGATCTTTGCGACCGCCTGCATCATGGTCTCGTTTTCGCCCTCGGGAAAAGCAACGCGCATAGGCTTGGCGGCAGCCTGCTCGCGCAGGGTCTGCATCAGGTCCATGGCAGTTACTCCATCTCTTCGGCAGTGCGCTCGATAAGCTCGCCGACGGTCTTCATGACCATGACCTCGCGAACGGGGACCTCGGCATCGAGCTCGTTCTCGATCATGGAGGTCAGCGCGATCATCTTCATCGAGCCCTTGCCCAGGGTCTCAAACGTCGTCTCGGGAGTCACATCGCCGTCATAGTTGTAAGCGGACTTGGCAAAATCGCAGATCTGCTGAGTGAGTTCTTCGTTCATGATGGTGCCTTTCTAAGATAAAAAGAGGGGCGGCCACGGCGGGCTGGAGACATGGGTCCCGCCGCGGCCTAAGAGAGGAATCGAATTGTTAAAAGGGGTGAAAACCTAGTCGTCAAGCTCAAACGTGAGCTCTTTGTAGCCCGGACGGTCGATGACCTTGGCATGGACGCCAACGGTCTCGCCCGCCATGAGTTTGGCGCGAATCTCGGGGGCCTTCTTCTTGGTAATGCCGTAGATGACGTAGGTGTACTGAGAACCCTCGTCGATATCGACGGCGCCGTAGGCGTACTTGCCATACTCCTTGAGGTAGGGCTTGTCGTTCTGCGGACCAGGTAGGGTAAAATCGATCAGGCGGCCGTGACCGGAAACCTGGACCCAGTCGGTCTTGTGGTAGCCGCAGGCATTGCAGGCAAGGTGGGGCGGAAACTCGACGGCTCCGCACTCGGGGCACTGGCGCGCCCAATAGATGCCCTCTTCAAGACCCGTGTAGAACTTCTTGACCACGGGCTCCATATCTTTGAGTTGCATGAGAATACTCCTTATGGGAAATCGAAAACCGCGGTCGACTACGCGACGGTACGAAGGATCTGGCAGCGCACGTTCTGAGAACCGCCAAAACCGCGCAGGAAGGCCGTCTCGGGAACCTTCTTCATCTGGGTCGCACCGGCGACGCCGCGCATTTGCTTAACGGCCTCGACGATATCGGCGATGCCGGATGCGCCATGTGCGTGACCGAAGTTGCAACGGCCACCATGCGGGTTGATGGGCTTATCACCGTCAAAGGCGGTGCGACCATCGATCGCGTACTTCCAAGCCTCGCCGCGCGGAATATAGCCGCACTCCTCGGCCGAGACGATCTCGGAAGCCAGGAAGAAGTCATTGCACATAAACAGGTCGATCTCGTCGGGGCTCACGCCGGTAAGGTTATAGACCTGCTTGGCGGCAAGCTCGGTAGCCCAGTGCTCGTTGTGAAGCAGGCCGGCCTCGACGGCAGAGGCACCCGTGCCCAGAACCTCAATAGGTGCATACGGGACACCCATGGCCTTGGCCTTCTCCGTGGGCATCACGACAACGGCAGCGGCACCGTCGCACTTCTTCTCAAAGCCGGTAACGCGCAGATACTGCGTAACGCGCGGGTTGTACATGCTCTTGAGATACTCGTCTGCGGTATCGAACCCAGCTGCCTTCGCGTCCTCCTCGACCGTGGTCTCGTACCAGGCAAGGGGATTCAGGACGGCACCGCGGCGAAGGCTCTTGGTAAGGCCGTT
Organism: uncultured bacterium; assembly: GCA_905216105.1. GTDB lineage: Bacteria > Actinomycetota > Coriobacteriia > Coriobacteriales > Coriobacteriaceae > Collinsella. The sequence goes on from CAJMSG010000103.1 coordinate 5,727, forward strand.
CAGGGCGTCATCGATCTGATCGGCGGTAAGGTCGTACTGCATCGAATACTCGTTGATCCAGTTGTCGAACGACACGCCAAAGGCGCCATCGAGCGGGCGACCATAAGCGCGGTCATAGATTTTATCGAGCGAGGGAATCATGACATCGAGCGTAAAGTCCTGACGAATATGGGAGGGCATATGCTCGACGGGAAGAGTCGAAGCCAAATCGCAGGCACCCGTAAGGACAACATCGTAGGCACCGGAGGCGACTGCCATCACGGCCTGCTCAAGGGCGACGTAGCCCGTACAGCAAGCCTCGGAATGATGGACAGAGCCCTTGGCACGAACGCCAAACCAATCGGCAACCTGCATGTTTGGGGTAATGCAATCGCCAACGAGATACGGATTGGCGCTGCCGTGATAGAAAAAGTCGATATCGCGAGGCTCAAGACCGGCATCGGCAATTGCCTCGAGGGCTGCATAGCCAAATGCCTCGCCCTCGCCAATGCCCTGGGTCTCGGGATGCTCCTCAAAATCCTTGAACGGGGTGCAGCCTACGCCTACAATCGAGACGCTTCGCATGTTCTTTCCGAGCGTAACCACTGAATATCACATCCTAATCATGTGAAGGTGTACGGAATGATGGCGCAGTCCGGCCGCGAGCGAAGGTGAGAGAGCGCTCGCGGCTTTTCTGTGCCGTCACACGTTGAACTACTGCAGTGGTTCTTTTGAACGTAGCT
>CAJMSG010000104.1:0-6434 GCA_905216105.1 uncultured bacterium
TTACATACGCTTCAATAATAAACCCAAACGCCCTCGCGCTCGGGTTTATTGCGTTGATATATAAGTTATCGGTGCCTGAGCTTCCGTTTCATTGCACGGAAGAGGCGCCCTCAGATGAGGTTCTCGCCCAGGTTCTTGCCGCCGAGGACGTGCATGTGGAAGTGCATGACGGTCTGGCCGGCGTTGACGCCCTTGTTGGAGATGACGCGGAAGCCGTCCTCCAGGCCCTTGGCCTTAGCGACCTCCTGGATGGCGTGAGCCATGGCGCCCATGATCTCGGCCGGCACGTTGTCGGCGATGTCGCTGTAGTGCTTCTTGGGGATCACGAGCGTGTGGACCGGCGCCTGGGGGTTGAGGTCGTCGAAGGCGATGACCTGGTCGTCCTCATAGACAACGGTTGAGGGAATCTCGTGGTTGGCGATTTTGCAGAAGATGCAATCACACATGGCTGGTTCCTTTCTCACAGACCAAGGTAATTATATTTGGTCGAGATGGTTAGAACGAGAGGTTATCGTCGGTGTTAGCGGCTTCGCCGTCGGCGAGCACGTCGTTGCCGTCGACGTCCTTAAGAAGCACCGAGACCTTCTGCTCGGCATCGGACAGGCGGGTGCGCAGGCTCTTGAGGAGCTCGACGCCGCGGGTATAGCTCTCGAGCGACTCCTCGAGCTCCATATCGCCCGACTCCAAGCTGCGGATGATGAGCTCCAACTCCTGCGAAGCCTGCTTGTACGTAAGCTGCTCGACCGGGGTTTTCTCTGCCATATCTGTTTCCTTTCCTAAAGGTTTATCGCTATGAAACGCGGCCTACTCGACCGTATCGACCGTTGCCGCCACGTTGCCGTCTGCCATGCGCACGCGGATGGCGCCGCCGGGCTTAAAGGTCTTGGCGCTCGTGGCCACACCGTCATCGCTGTACGCGATGGAGTAACCGCGGGCAAGCACCTTGAGCGGCGACAAGGCATCGAGCGACGCGGCAGCTCGGCCGAGGTCGGACGCGGGTTTGCTGAGCATCGTGCGCCCCTGATGCTCCAGGCGAGAGCTCGCGAGCGCGAGCGCATGGCGTTTGCCATCGAGCCCCGAGGTGCTTGCAACCAGGCGCTCGGGCAGGCGCTCAAAGTTGAAGCGGAATGTCCCGACCGAGCGTACTATGGCGCCGGACAGGCGATCGGCAGTCAGCGCAAGCTCCGATTCGCGACGCTCGACCATAAACGTTGGTTCGTTGAGGCACGGGCGGCATGCGGCGGCATCGAGGGCATCGCCCAAGCGAGCCGTATAGGCATCCCAGGCACGGCGACCGCGCTGATCGAGCATCTCCAAATCGACCTGATTCGACCCAATCATCGATCCCATCGCGGCGCCCAGACGCTGATGGCGCGTCTCGAGCACGTCGGCCAACTCCGTCATAGCCGGTGCCACCGATTCCGCCGCTGCCGTTGGCGTGGAGGCGCGACGGTCGCTCACCATGTCGCAGATCGAGGTATCGGGCTCATGTCCAATGCCCGTCACCACGGGCACGGGACAGGCTGCCACCGCACGGGCAAGCTCCTCGTCGTTAAAGGTCATGAGGTCCTCGAAGGAACCGCCGCCGCGCACCAGCAAGATGCAATCGGGCGCCGGCGTAATGGCAGCGGCGCGGCGCAAGCCTTCAATAAGCTCTTCCGGCGCACCCTCGCCTTGGACCTTTGCGCCCACGCAGACGAGCTCGACGAGCGGGTTGCGACGGCGCAATGTGCGCTTAACGTCGTCGATCACGGCACCCGAAAGCGAGGTGACGACCGCCACACGCGAGCAAAAAACCGGAATGCGACGTTTGCGCGCTTCGTCCATCAGGCCCTCGCGGCGGAGCTTTTCGGCCAACTGAGCCACTTGTTGACGCAGTAGGCCCTCCCCCGCCAGCGAAAACGAGCGAGCGACGAAGCTCATGCGGCCCGTGGGCTTGTAGAGATTGAAGCTGCCCTTAAAGCTCACCTGCATGCCGTCGCGCAGATCGAAGGTGCGCTTAAGGTAGGCGCCCTTCCAGATGATGCAGTCGACGGCCGCCGAGTCGTCCTTGATTTGGAAGTAGCAGTGGCCGCTTCGGGCATTGGGACCACGAAAACCCGTGACCTCACCCAAAACGCTCAGCTGCGGAATGGCATCGAGCGCGCCGGCGGCGATTTCCACCGCTTGGCTCACGCTGAGCTCTTTGCGCTCCTGATCGTCCGAACCGTCGAACTCGGCGGAAACGGCATTGCCGGTTAGGTTCCAGCCTGCCACGCAGCCTCCTTTCGTTATCGCGCACAGAGGCTCCGGCCCCGTGCAAATTTAAGTCCAACACATAGTACAGCGCCGCGGGGACACGAATCCCCACGGCGCCTGCCTGTCCCATTTGTTATCGGTTGGAGCTTCTGTTGTAGCGAGCCATAAGGTAGAGCAGCTGAATGATCGAAGTGAGTGCTGCGGCCACATAGGTAAGCGCGGCTGCCGTCAGCACCTTCTTGGCGCCGTTGACCTGCTTGGAACTCATACCCGACCGCTCGATGTACGCCACGGCGCGTCGGCTGGCGTCAATCTCGACAGGCAACGTAACGAGTTGGAACAGCACACTAAACGAGAAGAAGATCAATGCGAGGGTCGTGAGCCCGGCGATGTTCATAAACAGGCCCATGAGCAGCACGATCGTCCAGGTGTTCTGGGTAAAGTTGACGACGGGGACCAAAGCGGTGCGTACCTTCATCATGGCGTAGCCGCTTTGACGCTGGGCGGCATGGCCCGCCTCGTGGCAGGCGACGGCAACGCTTGCGACCGACCCGCCCGAACGGTTGGCATCCGACAGATACAGGTTGTTATCCTGCGGGTTGTAGTGGTCGGTGAGCTCGCCAGCGACGCCCTTGATGCCCACGGCGCTACAACCGTTGGCATCGAGCATGCGGCGAGCGACCGTGGCACCCGTGTCGCCGTCCGAGCGAACCTTGGACCAGGTCTTGTACGTCGAGTTGATATAGCTCTGCGCAGCAAGGCCAAGCACCGTACAAACAAGAACAACCAGCAGGTACAGCGGGTCGATGCCAAAGCCGTATCCATAGTAATAAGGCATGCGAATTCCTCCGAATCGAGTTACACGTTGGAGGCATTCTACCCATTCGACTGACCAGCAAATCAACATCGATGTTTTGGCAATGTCAGCGAAAACGGCCGAGAGCGAGCAAGGTGACGTGAAAGAAAAGCGACGCGTACTTTGGTACGCGAGCGACGATTGAACGTCAGATTGCCGCTCTCGGCCGTTTGCAGCGTCGAGCTGTTACGCGGTTTGGTAAAACCGCGTAACTATATACCTACAGGAGCTCGATTTTGCCGTCCTTCACCGTCAACCCCATGTTGCCCGAGAGCAGATCGTCCAGACGCGAACCCACAAGCTCAAAGCGCCAGCCTTCGCGCAGGGGACTTTGCTCAGGATGCTCAATGTAGTCGGCCAGGTCATCGCGCGAGGCAATGACCGAGGCCGCCACGCCCGAGCGCTCGGCAACCAGGCGAATAAGCGCATACATAAGGTCGGTCACGCTCTCCAGCTCCGGCGAAATCTGGCGATGTCCGCGCACCATAAGCGGCAGACGATCGTGCGGGCAGCTCGCGCCGCGCTTGATGGCCATCAGCGCGCCGTCCACGTCGCGCTCCCCCAGTTGGTCGGTACCGCGGATGCTGCGGAACTCCTCAACACGCACAGGATTGCGCTTAACCAGGGCCAGCAGCGTATCGTCGGACATAACCCACTTGCGCGGGATGTTGCGCCGCTCGGCGCGGTCTTCACGCCAGGCGGCAAGCTCGCGCGCAATGCCCAGCTGATGACGACTGCACGAGTTGATGCGCTTGACCTTGCGGAATGCCTCATGGCGATCGGCACGGTAGTGCGACTCGTCGGCCAGAGGGCGCAACTCATCGAGCACCCAGTCCACGCGGCCCAGCTCGCGCAGGCGGCTCATCATCTCGGTATAGGCGACGATCAAGTACTTGACGTCATCGATCGCGTATTCGATCTGCTTATCGCTCAGCGGGCGGCGCGACCAATCGGTCAGCGACTCAGTCTTAGGCAGCGATACGCCGCAGAACGTCTGGACGAGCGCGCCATACGAAATCTGCTGGCGCTCGCCCAAAAAGGCGGCGGCAACCTGCGTGTCAAAAATCGGTCGCGGCAGCGCGCCCACGGTATGGAGCATAACTTCCATGTCCTGCGAGCAGGCATGGAATACCTTGGTCACGCCCTCGTCAGCCATAAGCTCGGCCAGCGGCGACAGGTCGTCGATCACCAACGGATCGACCGCGACACTCTCGGCGGGGGTGGCAATCTGGACCAGGCACAGGCGCGGATGAAACGTGCGCTCGCGCAAAAACTCGGTATCGACGGCGATCGCGTCGAACTCGCGGGCGCGCTGGCAAAAGTCGACCAGAGCCTGATGTGTGGAAATGTACATATCAACCCATCGAATAAGGTTAGGCCCGAAAAACACGGGTAGGATATCGGCATTGCTCTACAACTATACTCGGTTAGTCACAGAACGGGAACGTAAGTATGCGCTGCCTTATCATCCACAACCCGGCATCGGGTCCCAGCTCCGATGAAATCTACGCATTCACGCACGCCCTTGCACAGGGCGGCGACGAGGTCGTGATGCGCTTTATCGGCGATGGCATGGAGCCCGAGGACGCGGTAGCGGACGTTCGCGAGTTCGATCGCGTGGTCGTTTCGGGCGGCGACGGCACCGTCTCCAACGTGCTCGACCAGATGCGCGGGTGCGGTGTCCCCACGCTTGTCTTCCCCTCCGGCACGGCCTGCCTGTTCTTTAACAACATCGGCAATGCCCCCGAGGCGGCGGCACTCGCCAAGGCTTGCCGCGACGGCCGCACGGTCAAAGTGGACATGGGTGAGCTCTTTTGGCTCGACGAGAACGGCAACGAGAAGCGCCACGGCTTCATAATCATCGCCGGCTCGGGCTTCGACGCCGAGATCATGATGAAGGCCGCTCCTACCAAAAACGACATTGGCGAGATCGCCTACTTCCTCTCCGCGCTCGCCACGCCCAACCCCACGGTGGCGCACTTTACCATTGAGCACGACGGCATTGTCGAGGAGCTCGACGGCATCTGCTGCATGGCAGGCAATACCTCGGTCATCCAAAACGACATCAACCTGTTCCCCAACTGCCGCATGGACGACGGCATGGTCGACATCGTCGTTATTGAGCCCGTGCGCACGATGCAGCTGCTCCCCACGGTAATTACCGCCGCGCTCGACCCCGCTGGCAAAGTGCTCGGCCGTCCGCAGTTTAAGATCATCCAGACCAAGGAAGCCAAGATCACCTGCACGCCATCGCTGGGTATGCAGTTCGATGGAGAGATCATCTCCAGCAACTCCGGCGTCTTTGGCGCTCGCGCGCTGCCGCAATGTCTCGACCTCATCGTCGACGATTTTTCACCGCTCGGAAAATAGGAGGACCCCATGAACGACAATCCCCTGATTGGCTTTATCGTCATCGTCTTGGCCATGCTCGTTGGTTACGCCATCAATGTGATCCACCGCCGAAAGAAGTAAATCCACATTGGTATGATATTCATCCAGTTATCGACTCTCCCGTTGTTTATGCAAATCCTAAACAGCGGGAGAGTTTTCTTTTTGAGCATTGTCTGGCGCTTTATTCAGCTACAGTAAATGCAGGGTGCCTTTATTTAACTAAAGCAATAAAATGAGTATTATTATCCGCTCATCGTATATTTCTTCACGCTCATCGAGTAAAAGCTGTTGTCGAATGAATACTCTTTACACTTCCTTTAGGCTAGTAGATGTATTTATTAGCTGAAACTCCGTACGGTTTCGCGGGGTTTCAACAGTTGGGAGGGATCATGAGGTTTACTCATCCTGTCAACACGCTCAAGAAGCTCGGCTGCGGCCTTGCATTTGGAGCAGCGGCCATTATGGCCATGCCGACTTCGGCGCTCGCTTGCACCCAGATCTACATGGGCAGCCAGCTCACGGCAGACGGCAACACGTACTACGGCCGTTCCGAGGACTTCGGCCCGCGCTACATCAAGCACTTTGGCATCGAGCCCGCACACAAGGACGGCAGCAAGTACACCTCGCTCGAGTCCGGCTTTGAATACAAGTCCAAGGGCGCAACCTACCGCTACACCTTCGTTCGCGACAACCCCTCTCAGTGGGAAGATCGTTACGATGCATATTCCGAGGCTGGCATCAACGAAAAGGGCGTTTCCTGCTCTGCCACGCTGAGCACCTCCTATAACGAGAAGGCAGAGGAAGCCGACCCCGTCACCGAGAAGACCGGCATCGGCGAGTACAACTACGCCAGCGTCATTCTGGGCGAGAGTGCCACGGCCCGCGAGGGTGTCGAGCTCCTCGGCAGCTTGATTGACGAGCAGGGCGTCTGCTCCAACGACCAGATCAT
>CAJMSG010000105.1:0-6353 GCA_905216105.1 uncultured bacterium
TAGGCGCTGGCACCGCGGCGGCGAGCGTCGATGAACACATAGACGACCGACAGCACGTACAGGGCGATGATAAAGCCCACGAAGGCATAGATGACGCCCATAAGCTGCGGCGACATGAGCTCGTTGATGTATTTGGACATTGAGGTGTACCTTTCGGAATATTTACAGTCCGGTCAAGTTTACCACGGGGTTTGTTTATATGGGACCACGGCTGGGTACGGGGCCGGTGCAGACACAAACATCTCAATCTGTAACAGTTACTCGGCAAATTCGGGTCTAGGTGTTACAGAATTAGACAAACCGTTCTCTCCACGACTTAAATCTCGATCTGTAACATCTTGACTCCAAAATCAGTCCTTACTGTTACAAATCAAGATGAACGGTGAGCCCTCCGTTAAATATCTCAATCTGTAACAACAACTCGACAAAAACAGGTCTAACTGTTACAGATTTAGACATTCGAAATCGACTGATAGGTTCATCTAAATCTGTAACATCTAGACCCCAAAACGGTCCCCAGATGTTACAGATCGAGACAGAAGACCTCTCCATGACTTTAAATCTCAATCTGTAACACGTAGGACCGATTTTCTCCTCTTACTGTTGCAGATCGAGACAAACGGAGGGGCAGTCTGGCAAACGTCTCGATCTGTAACATCTGGAACCCAGGTCATCTGCTTACTGTTACAGAACGAGACAAACCTCTGACACCAGGGACGGCAGACGAGGTCACCGATGGTCCTGAGTCACCCCTCGCCTGCCGTTGGCGGGTGTTGCGGGGCTGTTCGCCGCATTACCGCCGCGCTGGGGGCGCACAGACCGTAGGATAGTCTTATTGACAGCCTGTCAACTCGTCTGGGAGGCACTGTGGCAGAAACGTTTGATATCGCAATTGTGGGCGCGGGCATTACCGGGTGCGCCATCGCGCGGCAGCTCGCGCGCTATGACCTGTCCATTTGTGTGGTCGAAGCGGCCAACGATGTCGCCCTAGGTGCGTCGAAGGCCAACGGCGGCCTGGTGCACGCCGGCTACGATCCGGCACCGGGCACCGTAAAGGCGCAGGTCAACGCCCGCGGCTGCGAGCTGTATGGCACCTGGGCCCAGGAGCTCGGCTTTTTGTTCCGCCGCACCGGATCCATGGTGTTGGGATTTAACGACGAGGACCGTGCGCATCTGGAGCAGCTGCGCCAGAACGGCTTGGCCAACGGCGTGCCCGAGCTGTCGATCATTAGCCCCGAGCGCATCCATGAGCTGGAGCCGCGCGCGAGTGCCGAGGCAACCTGCGCGCTGTGGTGCCCCTCGACCGGTTACGTCGACCCATTTGAAGTGGCCATCGCCGCGCTGGAGAATGCCGTGGCCAACGGGGTGACGTTTATGCGGTCGGCTCCGGTGGAAGCGATAGAGGTTGCTGGCGGTGAGGCTACCGACGGGGCTGCGTGCTTTACGCTGGTGACGCCCGCCGGCGATGTGCGCTGCCGCTATCTGATCAACGCCGCGGGCAACGGTGCCGCGAACATCTCGCATATGGCCGGCGCCGAGGAGTTTCAGATGGTCTGGCGCCAGGGAAACATCGTGGTGCTGGACAAGGAGCCGCGCGCGCTCATGCCGCTCTACCCCGTGCCCACGCCGGTGTCCAAGGGCGTTATCGTCACGGGCACGGTCCACGGCAACACCGTGATCACCGCGACCGCCGCCGTGCGCGAGCCGGGCGACACACAGACCTACGCCGCCGATGTCAACGCGCTGTTAGCGGGCGCGCGCAAACTGGTGCCCGATCTGGACACGCGCCGCGTGGTGCGCGCGTTTGCCGGCGGACGTCCGGTCATTCAGGGGACCAACGACTTCTTTATTGGGCAGTCGGCCGTGGTGCCGGGGCTGTTCCAGGCGGCGGGCATTCAGTCGCCGGGCGTGGCGAGCGCGCCGGCCATTGCCGAGCGCATGGAGCACGTGATGCGCGAGGCGGGCGTTGCTTTGCGCGAGCGGGCCGACTGGGACCCGATTCGCCGCGCGCCGGACGACTTCGACCATGCGTCGCTTGCGCGCAAGGAGGAGTTCATTGAGTCCGACCCTGCATGGGGGCAGATCGTCTGCCGCTGCGAGACGGTGCCCGAGGCCGAGATCGCGGGCGCGATCCGACGCCGCCCGGGTGCGGTTTCGGTCGAGGGCGTCAAGCGCCGCTGCCGTGCCGGCATGGGTCGGTGCCAGAGTGGATTTTGCCAGAGCCGCGTGGTGGCGATCCTAGCGCGCGAGCTGGGCTGTGACCCCAGCGAGGTGCTGCTGGAGGATGCCGGATCTTGGCTGGTCGAAGGACCGCTGAAGGGGGTGCGCTAGGATGGCGGAATTCAAATCGAGCGCGATTGATAGCGATGCCGTTGAGGCCGTGGCAACGCAGGCCTTCGACGTGGTCGTAATCGGCGGCGGACCCGCCGGCATGGCTGCCGCACTTGCCGCGCATAAGGCCGGCGCGCGCGTGGCCATCGTGGAGCGCGAGCAACACTTGGGCGGCATCCTGCGCCAGTGCATTCACCCCGGCTTTGGGTTGTCGCACTTTAAGCAGGAGCTCACCGGCCCCGAGTATGCGCAGCGCTTTATCGACCAGGTGTGCGCGACCGACATCGTGCTGTTCTTGGACAGCATGGTGCTTGGGATTGATTCGGGCGAGTCCACGGAATCCGCAGCGGTCCATACCGTCACGCTTATGAGCCCCACCGGCATGTTGCAGCTCACCGGGCGCGCGGTCGTCCTTGCCATGGGTTGCCGCGAGCGCACCCGCAGCGAGATCAAGATTCCCGGCAGCCGACCCGCCGGCGTGTTTACGGCCGGCCTGGCGCAGCGATACATCAATATCGAGAACCTCAAGCCCGGCTCGCGTGCCGTCATTTTGGGCTCGGGCGACATCGGGCTGATCATGGCGCGCCGCTGCACGCTCGAGGGGATTTCGGTCGAGGGCGTGTATGAGCTCATGCCGTACGCCAACGGCCTGCGCCGCAACGTCAAGAACTGCCTGGACGATTTTGGCATTCCGCTGCACCTGTCCACCACCGTGACGCGCGTGATCGGTCGCGACCGCGTGGAGGCGGTCGAGGTGAGTCAGGTCGACGAGCACCTGGAACCCATTCCGGGGACCGAGCGCGTTGTTCCGTGCGACACGCTACTGCTTTCGGTGGGCCTGATTCCCGAGAACGAGCTTTCGGTTGCCGCGGGCGTGGAGCTGGACCCACGCACGCGCGGCGCCGTAGTGGACCAGAGTCTGCAGACGGGCGTGCCGGGCATATTTGCCTGCGGCAACGTGCTCCATGTGCACGACCTGGCAGACAATGTGACGACTGAGTCCGAGCGTGCCGGTGCGGCTGCGGCGGCGTGGGCGCTGGGCGGCGGCGCCGGGGCGAGCGCTGCGGGCACGGGTTGCCAACTCACGGTCTCCCCCGCCGGTATCGCGGGCTACGCGCTGCCGGGGCGCATTACGGCTGTGGCACTCACCAAACTCAACTTCCGCGTACGCCGGCCGGTCGATGCCGCCCACGTGCGCATTCTGGCAGGCGACGAGGAGCTGTTTGCAGACAAGGTCCGCCCGTTTAAACCGAGCGTGATGGAAAGCTTCCCGCTGCCGGCAAAGGTGATTCAACGCGCACTCGATATGGGCGTTAACGAGATTGTCCTGTCCGTCGACCCCGTTGAGGAGGCGTAAAGCCATGAGCGCAAATGTGATCGAGACGCTACAGTTCAACTGCACCACCTGCCCATCCGAATGCCTCCTGACCGTGGAGGTGGAGCGCGACGCAGACGGCGCCGCGGTAGAGGTGCGCTCCGTAACCGGCAACAACTGCCCGCGTGGCGATACGTTCGCGCACCAGGAACTCACCTGCCCCATGCGCGTGCTCACCACCACCGTGGCCGTATCCGGCGGCGACGAGGCGCTGCTGCCCGTGCGCACGGCCGAAGCCATCCCGCTCGAACTCCACGCCAAGGCGATGGACCTCATCCGCGGCCTAGTGGTCAAAGCCCCCATCCGCATGGGCGACGTAGTCCTCCCCAACCTCCTAGACACCGGTACCGACCTCATCGCCAGCATGGACATCGACTCTGCATAGGTAGCTCATTTGGGACGGGGCTCTTTTAGCTACCCCGCCATCCACCCCGCCCCTCCTCAATTGCGGTGGAATAGTTCCTGATTTCCGCCAAAACCCCGGCACCCAGGAACTATTCCACCGCAACTATCCTTGGAATCGGTATTTGGCTTGTTCCTACTTTAGTGCCAATTCAAAACTATGCCGGATTACGGGGCTGATTCGGAGACCCCCATCCATACCGGCAATTTTCGATTTTTGATAAGCCCTCTACCTGCGCTTTTTATTTCGCGATTTTTCCCATGGTCAAGTAATACAGGTCCAGTCCCGTAATCCGCCATACTTTTGAAACCAGCCCATTTGGGACGGGCCTCTTATGACTACTTTTGCCCGAACGTTCGCTAGGCTGGCCATGCCAAGGAGTGTCCCAAAGTGCCGGCATAAAAGGAACGTCCCCATGTGCCGGGCTTGGGATACCATGGTGGCAACCTAGCGAAAGGACGATGTATGGCACATGTCGATGACCAGCGTGTGGCGCGCGTGCTCGATGCGCTCGAGGCTCAGCACCCCGGCGCGCAGCTGCTTGTAAACGACCCGTGGTCGATCTACTATCTGACCGGCTTTTATGCCGATATGTTCGAGCGTTTTTGTGGCGTGCTGCTCGCGCGCAACAGCGAGCCCGTGATCTTGGTCAACGCGCTACATCAGCTGCCCGAGTATGACAATGCCCGCGTCGCGTATCACAACGACACCGACGTCGTGACCGACGCCACCGCACGCGAGGTCAATCCCGCCAAGCCCCTCGGCATCGATACCGTTATGCGCTCCGGCTTTTTGATGCCCCTTATGGATCGTCACGCCGCGAGCGAGTTCTTCCTGGGCGACTTTGCCGTCACCGCCGCACGCACCCACAAGGATGAGGCCGAGCAGGAGCTCATGCGCGCGTCCTCGGCCGCTAACGACGCCGTGATGGCCGACGCTATCAAGCTCGTTCACGAGGGCGTGACGGAGCGCGAAATTGCCGACCAGATGCTCGGTCTGTACCGCAAGCACGACTGCGAGGGCTTTAGCTTTCCGCCCATCGTGAGCTTTGGCGCCAACGCCGGAGACCCGCATCACGAGCCCGACGACACCGTACTCAAGTGCGGCGACGTGGTGTTGTTCGACATAGGCGGACGTCGCCGCAACTACTGCTCGGACATGACGCGCACGTTCTTTTGGGGCGAGCCGGACGAGGAGACAGCGCGCATCTACGACATCGTGCGTCGCGCCAACGAGGCCGCCGAGGCGCTCATCGCCCCGGGCGCGCGCATGTGCGACCTGGACCGCGCCGCGCGCGACGTGATTGAGGACGCTGGCTATGGGCAGTACTTCACGCATCGCCTGGGCCACTCGATCGGTCTGCAGGACCACGAGCCTGGTGACGTCTCGCTCGTCAATGAGCAGATCGTAGAGCCGGGCATGACGTTCTCCATCGAGCCGGGCATCTACCTCCCCGGCCGCACCGGCGTCCGCATCGAAGACCTTGTCCTGGTCGCCGAGTCCGGCGTCGAGATCCTCAACGCCTACCCCCACGACCCAGTCCGCCTAGACTAGGCACGCCACCAAAGCTCCCCTAGAAGTTGCGGTGGAATACGGACTGCTTAAGGCTTCTAGCCCATAAAACAGTCCCTATTTCACCGCAACTGATGAGGGGATGGGTTAACGCAGCAAGCCTGCCACTTCGCCGGCTAGGGTAATGGTGCCGGCTGCTACGAAGGGCTCGCCCGCGGCTTCGAAAGCTGCGAGGGCCTCGGAAACGCTGGGGTACACGCCAGCGAGCTTGTCGACATCAACAAGTGCGGCGAGCTCCTCTGCCGGCAGGGCGCGATCGGAATCGGTCTGGGTTACGACCACGCGCGGGAAGGCCGGGATCAGCACGTCGACGATGCCCGCCACGTCCTTGTCGGCCAGCGCGGCGCATAGCAGCGTGGGGCGATTTTCCACGCACGGGTCGATCTCGTCCAGCGCACTCACAAAGTTCTCGCAGCTCTGAGGGTTATGGCAGGCATCAATCAACTTAAGTGGATCGGTTCCCAGCACATCAAAGCGACCCGGCGTGGGGCAGCCCATAAGCGATGCATCAAGCGCATCGTGGTCGAGCTCGCGGCCCAGATAGCCCTCGCACAGCATAATCGCGCACGCGGCATTCTGCGGTTGATACGCCGGTTTGACCATACTCGACGTATAGATCGCGCGCGGCGTGGTGCAGCTAAACTCAACCGTATCGCCCACATGCGCCGGCAC
>CAJMSG010000106.1:0-6350 GCA_905216105.1 uncultured bacterium
GCGCGATTGATAAGCTCGCTGTTAAGCGCGCAGGTCGCAATGCCCAAACCGCCGCCCTGCGATGCGCCGTTCACAAATACGCGGGCAAGATCGATGCCCTCGAGCTCGCGAACAATACGGCACAGAATGCGGATATCCTGGTGCAAGCGGACATAGTAGAGGTTGGCCGGGTCGCCATCGATACCGGCGACAATATGGCCCGCGACCGTTGTGCCTTCAAATCCACCAATATCCTCGGAGGGGCCACCCTGGCCGGGGCAGTCGAGGGCGATGAGTGCCATGCCCATGCCCGCAAACGACGCCTGCTCGAACCAGCTGCGGCTTGCACCCGGATAGCCGTGGAACTGTAACACCAGCGGCACGGGATCGTCCGAAACCGGCTTGAGATACTTGGCATGCAGGCGGGCGCCACACATGCCGGTATACCAGAGGTCGAAAAACCGACAGGTCGCGGAATCCGCAACCGAAGCCGCCTCAATCTCGTAGTCGAGCTCGACAGCGTCGGCCTCGGCCATGCGGTCCTTCCAAAAGAGATCGAAATCCGATGGACGGGGCATAGCGCCTCGATATTCACCAAATTGCTGTTGTAGCTCCTGAGCACTTGGCATGGCTCGTGAACCCAACCTTTCGAAATCGCAACGGAGGTGCGCCCGGCAAGGGAACCGGGCGCACGGGAGGGAAAGCGAGGCTACTCGCCGAGCTTGGGATGCAACAGCGACGGCGCAGCGCCGAGCAGCATCTTGGTGTAGGGGTCCTGAGGGTGCTGGAAGACCTGCTTGGCCTCGCCCTGCTCGACGATCTTGCCGCCATTCATAACGATGATGTCGTCAGAGATATAGCGGACCGTCTGGATGTCATGGCTGATGAACACCATGGCCAGGCCGAGCTCCTTCTTAAGGTCGGTCAGCAGGTTCAGAATCTGCGCGCGGACCGAAACGTCCAGAGCCGAGGTGGGCTCGTCGGCGATGATGGCATCGGGGTTCAGCGACAGGGCACGGGCAATTGCGACGCGCTGGCGCTGGCCGCCCGAAAGCTGGCCGGGAAGAACCTCGGCGGCGGAGCTGGGCAGACCGGTGAGCTCCAAGAGCTCCTTGACGCGCTTCTCCTGCTCGGCCTCGGTACCCAGGTTGTGGACGCGCATGGGGTCGAGCAGTTGCTCGCGAACGACCATGCGGGGGTTGAGCGCCGTGGCCGGGTTCTGGAACACGACCGAGATGACGCGACCCATGTGGCGACGGTCCTCGGCGGTACGCTTGGTAACGTCCTTGCCCTTAAAGTAGACCTTGCCGCTCGTGGGGGCCTGCAGGCCGCACATGACGTTGGCGGTGGTGGACTTTCCGCAACCGGACTCGCCGACGATGCCGATGGTCTGTCCGGGCATGAGCTTAATCGTTACACCCTGGACGGCGTGAACCAGGTTGGGGTGCAGAATCGAGCCGGTACGGGTCCTAAAGGTGACGTGGACGTCATCAAGGAAGATGATCGGCTCGACGCCGTTGACTGCGGTCTCGCTCATCTACATCACCTCCGCGTGAGGGGTCAAACCATTTGCCTTGAGCACCTCGTCGGGGAGCTCGGAATAGAAGTGCTCGGTGCCGGGCACGCGCTTGAAGACCGGACGGGTGTCCAGGCCAATGCGCGGATGGCTCGAGCGGGGCGCGAAGCGATCGCCCTTGGGGAAATCGCGCGGGCTCGGAACGGCGCCGGGCACCTGGTGCAGGCGGCCCGAACCGCTCTCGATGGACAGGACGGAACCCAGAAGACCGCGAGTGTACTCGTGGATCGGGTTGGTGAGCAGCTCCTTGGTGGGCGCCTGCTCGATAACCTGACCGGCGTACATAACCGTGATGTTATGAGCGACCTCGGCGACCAGTGCCAGGTCATGCGAAACGAAGATCATGGCAAAGCCGAGCTTGGCCTGAAGGTCGTTAAGCAGCTTGATGACCTGCTTCTGGACGGTAACGTCCAGAGCGGTCGTGGGCTCGTCGCAGATGACCAGCTTGGGGTCGCGGGTAAGGGCCATAGCGATCAGAACGCGCTGACGCTGACCACCGGAAAGCTCATGCGGATAGCTCTCGAGCGTACGCTTGGGGTCGAGGCCCACGAGCTCCAGGAGCTCCTCGGCGCTACGGGTGCCGCCACGCTTGGTGAGCTGCTTCATCTGGGCGGAAATGAGCATGGAGGGGTTGAGCGAGGACAGGGCGTCCTGATAGACCATGGCGATATCGGTACCGCGCAGGCCGAACCACTCTTTCTTGCTCATCTTGAGCAGGTCGCGGCCCTCCCAGAGAACCTCACCGGAAAGGTGCTCGTCATCATCGGTCAGGCCCATGATGGCCAGCGTGGTGATGGACTTACCGCAGCCGGACTCGCCTACCAGGCCCATGGTCTGGCCGGGACGGACGTCAAAGTTAACGTGGTCGACGACGTTGATGTCACCGTGGTGCTCAAACTGGATGCAGAAATCGCGTACCGAAAGGATCGGCTCAACGGACTCATCGGGCACATGGCGGTCGTTACGCTTGAGTTCGACATCACGCAGAGCGCCAAGACGGGCGGACAGGGACTGAGCCTGCTCCTTGTAGGCGCGAACGGGGTCGGAGACCAGCAGGTCGGCCTCACGGCGCTTGGAGGAGTCGGTCGGATCCAGGGCGGCGGAGGGAGCAGCGGCCATGGCGTCGGTAATGCCCTCGGAGAGGATGTTGAGCGCCAGGCAGGTGATCATGATGGCCAGGCCCGGGAACAGTGCCTGCCACCAACGGCCAGCGAGCACGCCGCCGCGGGCGTCGGCGAGGATGTTGCCCCAGGTAGCGGTGGGCTCCTGGATACCAGCGCCGATAAAGGTCAGCGAGGCCTCGAAGATGATGGCGTCGGCGACCAGGGTAACGGTGAAGACCATGATCGGGGCGATGCAGTTACGCAGAACATGCTTGATCAAAATCCACGGAGCCTTGGCGCCGGAAACGATGACCGCGCGGACATAGTCCTCGCCGTACTCGGACACGATGTTGGCGCGCACGATACGGGCAATCTGCGGAGTGTACATAAAGCCGATGGCGAAGATGATCGACGGCACGGAATTGCCCAGGATGGAGACGAAGACGGCAGCGAGGGCGATGCCCGGGATGGACATGATGATGTCCAGGATGCGCATGATCGCCTCGGAAACGGACTTGCGCGAAACCGCCGCGAGGGCGCCCACGACCGAGCCGCAGACCAGAGCCATGGCAGTAGCACCGAAGCCGATGATCAGCGAGTAACGGCCACCGTAAAGCATACGCGACAGGATGTCGCGGCCCTTATCGTCGGTACCGAAGATAAATCCATTGCCGGGAGCCTGGCGAGCCGTAAAGATCTCGACCGGGCTATAGGGGGCAAGAAGGGGCGCCAGAATCGCGGTCAGGGCGACCAACACCAGCACGACGGCGGCAATCTTAGAAGACAGCGTCATCTTCTTCCAGCCACCGAGCTTGAGCCCCTTGGAGGCAGCTTTCTCGAGCTGCTCGGTTTGCTTCTCTCGAATCTTTACCATAATCTACACCGTCCTGATGCGCGGGTTGATGAGCAGGTAGAGCATGTCAACCACGATGTTGATGATGATGAAGGCAAGAGCAACGACGATGACGACGCCCTGAACCAGGTTCGCCTCGTTGCCCTGAACGCCCTGCAGAATCGCAGTACCCATGCCGGGGAGGTTGAAGATGACCTCGATGACGACGGCGCCGCCCATAAGGTAGCCGATCTTAAGACCGAGGGTGGTGACCGGGGTGATCAGCGCATTGCGAAGAACGTTGATGCCGACGACGACCTTCTCGGGAACGCCGGCGCCACGGGCCATGCGGACATAGTCCTTATCGAGCTCCTCGACCATGGCCGTACGCACGATACGAGTCATCTGACCCGTCAGCGGGAATGCCAGAGCGATAGCGGGCATGATCATACGTCCCAGATAGCCAGCCGGGTTGGTGGTGAAGTGAGGCAGAGCACCGGACGCCGGGAGCACCTTAAGGTAGGAAGAGAACAGCAGAATCAACAGAACGGCAAGCCAGAACGACGGGGTTGCCAGGCCGGCGATGGAAAAGACGCGGATCACTTGGTCCGGCCATTTATCGCGATACAGTGCCGCGATGACGCCGAGCAAAAACGAGACGACCGCGCCGATGGCAAGACCGATGAAGGTCAGCTGCATCGTGACGGGCAGGGCCGTGGAGATGCGCTTGGCAACGGAGTTGCGAGCAGCACCATAGGTGCCCATGTCACCATGGATCAAATCGCCCATGTAGCGCACGTAGCGCACGGGCCAGGGGTCGTCCAGACCATACTTCTCATGGTACTCGGCAACCGCCTCGGGCGAGGCACCGTCACCCAACGCCGTATAGGCGGGGTCGGTCTTGGAGAACGACATAAGGAAGAACACCAGGACGGTGACGCCCAATGCCATGATCGGCAGCGCCACGAGACGCCTTCCAATCAAACGTAGAAAGTTGTTCACGTTCTCTCCCCTTTCTTTTGTCGGTAGGACCAACTGGTATATGAGTATGGATACTCATTACAAGACCCGAGCGACATCGAGGCCGCCCGGGTCTTTGTTTCAACTATGAGGACGTTGCCTTACGACCGACGCCCCACATATGACTCAAGCGAGTCTTAGGCCTTGACGGTCGCGACGCCCCTGAAGGACATGCTCGTCGTGCCGATGCCCTTGAAGCCATCGAGGGCCTCGCCGTTGGGCGCGGTGGACGGATCGTCCCAGGAAGCGGAAACGGTCTTGACGTGGACAACGGGGTACAGAACAGCGTTGTCGGCGATGATGTCGAAGCACTCGTTCCACTTCTTCTGCTGCTCGTCGCCCTCGGCGGCAAGAGCCTCGTCCATGAGACCGTGGAGCTTCGCCCACTCAGCGGAATCCTTCCACGGGCAACGGGTCTGCATCCAGACGTTGTCGCCATACCACCAGTTGAGCAGCAGGTCGGGATCGGCGCCGAAGCAGGACGGATCGCCAGGAGCGAGAAGGATATCGTAGGCCTCGCCGCCGTCGATGGCAGCGTAGGTGGCCGGCGAGGTATCGGTCTGGATGGTCACATCGAAGCCGAGAGCGTCGAGGTCGTTCTTGACCTGAGCGGCCATGCCCTTGATCTGCTCGTTGTCGGTGGTGCGCAGGGTGATGGCGCCCGGGGTGATGCCAGACTCTTCGATGAGCTTCTTGGCCTTCTTGGCGTCAGTCTTGTACACCGTGGAAGCCTCATGATAGTTGGTGAAGCTCTTGGGCAGGTAGCAGCTGGCAGCGGTGGCAAGGCCGGCGAAGGTGTTGGTGATCATCTTCTCGGTGTCGAGCGCATACATGACGGCCTGACGGACCTTGACGTTGTTCCAAGGCTCCTTGGCGACGTTGAACATGATGAAGCGGGTGCCGAAACCCTGAACGTTATCGATCTTGCAGCCAGCGCTCTCGAGCTGGTCGACGGCGTCAGCGGTGACGAGCTCCATAACGAGCGTGGAGCCCTCCTGCTGGGCGGTAACGCGAGCGGTGGGGTCGGTCAGGATGCTGTACTGGATCTTCTTATCCTCGGCAGCATACTCACCGTTGTACTCGGGGTTGGGAACCAGGGTGATCTCGGTATCGGAGATAGAGTCGTACATCCAGGGGCCGGAGCCGATCGGCTGCTTGGCGCGATCCTCCTCGGCCTGGGTGGCCGGGGTAACGCGGATGATGGCCAGACGATCCTTGAGCAGGGAGAAGTTGGGGACCTTGGTCTTGACCGTTACAGTGCTGGCGTCCTTGGCCTCGATGGACTCGAAGGGCTGGAAGAACGGAGCATAGGTAGCGGAAGCGGCGCAAGCGGTGTAGGAAGCGACGACGTCGTCAGCGGTGACCTCGGTACCATCGGAGAACTTGGCACCCTTGCGGATGGTGACCTCGAAGGTAGTGTCGTCCACGGACTTGGGATCGTCGGTGGCGAGCTCGTTGAAGGTGCTGTAGTCGTGGTAATCGATGCCGTAGAGGCCCTCGATGACGTGCCAGTTAGCACCCAGGCCCACAGCGGAGCCGGTGCTGGCGGGGTCGAAGCTGGACGGAGCGTAAGCGGAACCAGCGGTAATCACGCCGCCGCCACGGTTGGCGGAATCGGTGGAACCGGAAGCGGAACCCTCGTCGCTAGAGCTGCCACCGCAGCCGGTGAGACCAAGCCCTGCGACAGCAGCGACGCTGCCGGTGAGGCCGAGGAACGAACGCCTGGACATACCCTTGTTGATGATGGCCATGTCTTCTCCTATCAATAGAGAATCTTACCCGGGAGCACCTAGACTTGCCCCCGCGCAACTTGCGGACGATATATACCTTACCTACCGAC
>CAJMSG010000107.1:0-6321 GCA_905216105.1 uncultured bacterium
CTGCGGATGCGGTATCACTCATGGTCTAGGTATCCTCTCACGTCTGCTTCGTAGTCCTCGATAATTTGCGGTCCTGCTGAGCCAAATTCAATAACGGTGTCGCCCACCAGGTCAAAGAGCGCTTCGTTGATGCTATCGACGAGCATGTCCTCACTCTTGCTCGACTGTGCCACCGCCGATGCCGTCTGCGCTGCGTTTTGCTCGAGGAGCGCTCGAAGATAGGCGTCTGCGGCGGAATCGAGTACGGACGCGGTGTCGGCGGGCGTGGGCGCTGGTGCGAGGAGCGGGGCTACGACGCCAAACTGCTCGGTGGAGATGGTCGGCTCGCCAGCCTCGTCCCGCTGCATGGTCGTCGCGACTGGTTCGGCGATCGTGTCGGCCACGGGCTTGGCTTCCCGTCGTTCGGCAACTGCCGTCTCGGCATCCGCAAGCGTGCCGTCCTCGCGCTCCTCGTCGATCAAAAGCGCCTCGCGCGTTTGCGCGGCGGCGCTTCGGATGTGCCCCAGCTGGCTCAGGTCGATATCGATCTTGACGGGCTGATGAGCGGCATCCCATGAAAGCCATGCTGTGATCTCGTCATCGATAATCTTGGCCAGATATTTGGGGACCTTCTCTTCCTTAAGGGGATGGCCGGGATCCAGTGCCAAGCGCAGACGCTGATCACAAGCGCGCATTATCTCACCGAGCTTGCTGCTTTTTTGTCTGCTGCCGTGGATGCGCATACATTCCCAAAAGCCATTTTGGCAGCGGTAGATGTGAATGGGGTCCAGGCGATATTCGCAGTCCTCGTGGCGCTCGGGCGCAAAGAACACGGCCGAGGCAAACATGGTGTAGGGCATGGCCGTCTCCTCCCCAAACAAGCTCGCCACGATACCGGTCTTTCGGTGCGTGTCATAGTAGCGCGCCATACGGACATACACGGCGCATGCCACGTGTCGCAGGTCTCGATGGTGGGAACGGTCGAGCCGTGAGTTATTCAGGTTGTACGTCGAGAGTGCGTCGATGGCAGCCATGAGTCGCTCCTCGCGTGCCTCGTCGGGCGGAAGGGGAAGCGTGGGCTCGGAGGCCTTGCGACGTTTGGGGGCCTGGTCCGACGCCGTCGGCGCGGGTGCAAGGTCTCGCGCCGCGCGCCGTAGCTCGATAAGGGCGTTATCGAACATGACGGTTTTAGAGTTGCGAAGCAGCTTGGGGTCGAGCCCGTGGAATACGGCGTAATCCTGCAGCCACACGCGTGCAAACCGGTCGATGCCGGGCTCGAAGGCGCGATAGGCATCCCAAAAGGCTTTGATCTTGCTAAAACCATCGAGCGGGTCATCTACGCCAATACCGCAGATCAACTCATAGAGATACAGGAAGGCAAAGGACGTAGACGTTTCCTCGACGGTTCCGCGGCGCACTTGGGCACGCCAGGTAAAATAGCCGCGCAGCTGCCGATCGCTCATGGCGTTGTAGGTGGGGAAGTATGACTTGAATGTGCCGTTGTAGGGACAGTCGTCCTCAAAGTCGGCCATTAGCAGGCCTTGGCGGTAGAAAAGCTCGGCCTCCGAAAGCCAGCGGCCCGCGCCGCCCTTGGGGTCATCTTGCCAACGCGATATCTCGCGCATCTTGCGGTACTGGTCGGGGAGGAAGTTCTGCATCTGCCGGCCGGTCTTGAGAATCGGCTCGTCGGCGTATACCTCATTTGAGAAGCGAGCGGACTGATGTGTCCGGGCCTCGGCCATAATGCGCTCGATGAGCATCTTGATGTCCTGGTCGGCCACCGTCTCTCCTCTCCTAACGCAGCTTCGGTGACCTCATATCATAGCACAGCATCAAACAGGTGTTCGAGATACTGCTCACAGGTAGATTTTTGGGACATGCCTAAAAATCTACTTTTAGGTGGGCAGTCTTTGGAGCGCTGACGAAAGGTAGATTTTAAGGCATGTCCCAAAAATCTACTGAGGAGCTAGAACAGGAGGGCGTAGATGACGGCTATGACAACGGAGGGGAGCATATTGGCCGTGCGGAAGGTCTGAGGACGGATAAGGTTGACGCCGACGCAGAAGATGAGCATAGAGCCCACGAGCGATAGGCTGTCGAGGGCGGCGGTGGTCATGATGGGGGAGAGCGCTCCGGCAAAGAGCGTAATCGTTCCCTGAAATACGGCAACGGGCAGGGCGGAGAAGATGCAGCCGCGGCCGAGCGAAGCCGTCATGGTGCAGACGATGATGCAGTCCAGCGCGCCCTTGAGGGCGAGCGTGGACCAGTCGCCGAGCAAGCCGTCTTGGATTGATCCCACGATAGCCATGGCACCGATGCAGACGGTCAGCGATGTCGAGACAAAGGCATTGGTGAACTCGTTGTCTCCCTCGCTGCCGGTTTTGCGCTTGAGCCATTCGCCCAGGTTTTCGATGCCGGCTTCCAGGTTAATGGCCTCGCCGATGAGCGAACCGAGGGCAAACGAGACGATGAGCATGGTGGTGCCGGTGGTCGCCAGCGTTTTCCCGTCAACGACGAGCATCTTTTGCATGGTGCCACCCAGTCCGATAAACAGAACGCATAGTCCTGACGCTTTCATGAGCGTGTCTTGGATGCGGGGCGTGATAAAACGTCCGCCTATAAGGCCCAGCAGTCCGCCCGCAATCAAAAGTGCGACGTTGATGATCGTTCCCAAACCCGGCATGAGCCCTCCCATATTGACGCCAACCTGGCAATCGTAACAGAACGGGCTGCAGGGTGCGTCACGACTCATCCTATACGTTATATAAGGGGTATTAATGACGGCATTTGGTGCCGAGGTTTCAGCCTCCCATCACGACATAGGGGCTGAAATCGAAGCGCAGCGTCATGAGTCGCTGCGGGGACTCAATGGCCGCGGCGATGATATCGGCATCTCGAGCTCGGTCAAATCCCTCGAGCTCAATTTGATACGAGACGTCTTCCATTCTATGGAGTATTCGGTTGCTCAGGAGGTTCTCACCGTCGAATTCCTCGGTTTTGCCTCCGTCCGAGGTTACGGCATACAGGTGCAGTTTTGCGGTGGTCGCAGGGTCGGCGACCGTGAGGTTGTCGATTTGGTTGGCCGTGCCCTTTGCCCCAAGCAAGGTGAGCAGGGTGGGGGCTACGACCTCGCCCGATGGCAGAAAAACAACTTCGACGGTTTTAGGGAATGCGATAATGGCTGCTTTGCGGACGGGCTTATCGGCGGCGACGACCTCAATGCTCGCGGCGTCGACGGTTTCCGTGCGGTCGAGCGCGACCATCATGCAACAATTGCCCTCGTCGATGTCCGCCGGCATGGGATACCCCAAGTTTTCGCCAGCTTGCGTGCCGTCCACTGCGGCGGTTGTTTCGCTTGGCTCGCTGAAAGTGGCTGAAGGACCGCTCGATGGCGGTGTTATGTCGCCTGGTGTTCCATCGTCTCCAGGCGCCATTTCACCGCCGTTCTCGCTGGAGTCGCTTGCGATGTCACCTGTCGAGGGAGCGAGTCCGACCGCTCCCGCTCCGTTCCATTCCATTTCGAGGAGTGCCGGATCGGCAAAGACGTGATGCACATCTTGTGTTTGGGTGCTGATATCGACAGGACCGGGATTTGCCCCTCGCGTCAGGCTGAGCGATCCGGTCCGCTGCTTGCCTCGAGTCTCCTGGCTTTCTGTGCCGCTCGCGTAGAACATCAGAGGGATCTCGCCATTTGCCGTGGCGTCGGTGCCCGCCTTAGTCATTTTCAGCGATGCGGTGAATGAGATAGCGGGCTGCGTGCCATCGGCGCTCGAGGGGACGCAGCCCAGGCATACACCTCCTCCGTCTTCGAAAAATGTGTTGTCGAAGGCGACTGTTGCCCCGTCCGCCGAGTCATCGGACAGGGCGATGTCGAGGCGCAGCTCCACGTCGCAGGAATCGCCATCGGCATCAGTTGCAGCCGCGCGCCATGTGAAGATAGCGCATCCCGTTAGGGGGCCGTCCGCTTCGCGCGAGTGCTCGGTATCCACGACTATCGAGCTATTTGCGCGGCGACGGAGGCACCCCGAGGTCGAAATGCTTGCCTGTGCAAGGGAGAGGCGTTGGCGCACGATGGTGCTCATCTGGTTTGTGGCGAGACAGCTGACGGCAGGTAAGGGGACGTCCACGGCGGGTGTCGCTAGAGCGGCGACGGGCATGCCGGTGGCAAGCGCACTGCAGAGCGCGGCAACGGGCAAAAGATTCTTTGATGCCATGGGTTCTCCCTACCTGTTCTGGACGGTTTCGATTTTCGTGGCTACTGGCTGCGTTTGATGCGCAGGCCAAGGCCGATGGCGCTTGCGCCTGCCGCGGCGATTCCTGCTGCCAGGAACTGTCGCGTGTCGCCCGTTTGCGCTAGGGGCTCGTGTTGGCCGCTGCGTTCGAGCTCCGATAGATCGACAGTCACCTGTGTGGCAGCTTGCGCCTGCTCTTGTTGGGCAAAGGCGGCGATCGGGGCAAACGCTACAACGCTGATGATGACGGCAAGGACCATCGCCTTAGGCCGTGTGCGCACCGGGCTCGACCGTCCACGTAATGCTCGCGACCTGGTCGCCCGTGCCGGTCACATGGAAGATGTCACGCGTGACGCGGGCGACATTGCCGCTCGTCTTGAGCTCAATCTTGTCTGTACCATCGGCGATGCCCTGATAACCCATGTCGAAGAATGCATTTTTGGAAAGGTCGAGGCCCGCTTCCTGCGTTGCGGCATGAGCGTCTTGGAGTGCCTTGTCGGGGCCAACCTTAAAATCGATGGAGTTCTGGGCGGTTCCCGTCTTGGCGTCGGCGACGATGCTCCAGGAGTTCTGGGCGGCAATCTTCATGTTGGTAACGTGGATGCCATAGGCCGAAAGATTGTCAATGGTGATTGCGTCCTTGGAAGCGCCCTGGAGCGTGCCGTCTGCCTTTGCGACAAACGGAATGACGGTCGGAGCCTTAAACGTGATGTTGTCGATTTCGGTCCTGATGGTCACGTCGGTGGTTCCAACGCGTCCCTCCGCCAGGGCGGTGGTCGGCGCGGCGCCCATTGCGAGCGCGAGCGCCAGCCCTGCGCCCACGACGAGCGCCCTGGTCCCACTCAAGTTCCTGGTGATGTCCATAATCGTTCCTTTCTATTCGTCACGGACCGTTTCCGTGATGGTTAGACGAAAGCGGCGCGGGTGCGAATTTTCGCAACAGGCGGCAGGTTTAGTCTTCTGCCTGCGCAACCCGCACCTTGACGCGCGTGGGATTGCCATGGGCGTCGTAGGTCTTGGCGTCGAGTGCCTGGATCTCGATGTACGCCTCGCCTTCTTTGATGTCGCCTGCGGGGCAGGTCTCAACGGTCTTGCCGGTCTCGACCACGCCCGATTCATAGATGGTCTCGTCGTTTTGAATCACGCGGAAGCGCTGGGGAAACTTGTTGTCTTGGACGTTTTGCACGTTGACGCGCAGCTTGCCGCCTTTCTGTAGCTGGGCGACCGGTGCGACCGAGATCGTCATCATGTTGTCGCGGACGATGGCATCGAGTTCGTCCTGGATTTCCTGGCGCGACTTACCCTCTGCCGTTGTGACCGAGGTGCCCGTCTCGGCGACGGGCTTTGACTGCCAAGCGTAAAGGCCGACGGCGATAAGGGCGCAGGCGATGGCCAGGCAGATCACGCCGAGCCTTTTTCGATGCTTTGACCCCAGGGGGCTCGACCGCTTCCGTGCGTTCATGCGGCATCCTTAGTGGTATAGACGCGCGCGAACGTGGACGGATCGGCTCCAAAGAGCATGTGGAGCATGAGACGTCGTGAGTAGACAAGCTCCTCGAAGTCGGGAGGGAGCTTGATGTCATGGATGTGGGCGATGTGGTGGGCGAGTGCCAAGAATGACTCGGGATCGCAAATTACGTCGGTGGTGACATGGTAGACCGCCGTATCGGGGAATGCCTCCTCGTCGAAGGGCAGAAGATACGGGTCGTCGTCAACTTCGATAGCGACGCCGTACTGGGGCCAGTAATATGCCATGGGAACCTCCCTGCTTTTGGGCCAAACCTTCTATTGGTTTTGGCTGTCGATGCCGACCGTATCAGCCGTAACTTGACCGATTTCTGACCAAATGCTTGACGGGTTTACATCGCCGCAGGTGAGAGACGCTAAAAAATATCTCAAGTTTTTTCGAGCGCCAATTGTGCGCGTGGCTGCGATGGGAGGGAGCGCGTTAAATAGAGCGTCTGCCGAGAAAACGTCGCCGTTCGCCGAATTGCGCAAACGTAAAATTCGCCAATTATGGAGACGGTCTCAGTCACGTCGACGAAACGATGCGGTAACATCTCCCTGCAAACACTGTAGTTAGCTAAAGGGGGAGTTCGCGTGTCTGCAA
>CAJMSG010000108.1:0-6277 GCA_905216105.1 uncultured bacterium
AATGGCGGAGGAGGAGGGATTCGAACCCTCGTGACCTTATACAGGCCAAACGGTTTTCGAGACCGCCGCATTCAACCACTCTGCCACCCCTCCGCGTGGGGTAAAAACAAAGCAGGCTCGAAGGCCTGCTTTGGAATTAACTGGCGGAGAGTCAGGGATTTGAACCCTGGAGACGCTTTTGACGCCTACACGATTTCCAATCGTGCTCCTTCGGCCACTCGGACAACTCTCCGTTAAATGCGAAAGTCAGTATACACGAGGAATCGCAAAGTGCAAACAGAAAAGTTGGCATTTTTTGAAACGTTTGGCTTCGTGATGGGATCCAGGAGGCCGAAAACGGGCTCTGACCAGCAGGGTTGCATACGGCGGATTGTTCAAAAAGGGTATTTATAAACGACATGGCAGCAATATTAAAAATCTTTGAACGGTGTTGTGAACCACTGGTATGCATTTCGCGACCACAGCCTTGCAATTGCTGACCTGCGGTTTGATTTGGTTTGTCCCCGCAGCGCCGTATCTTGTCCACAGATCCGTCAAGCATTTGGTCAGCATTTGGTTGGAAGACGCATGAAATGCCGTGCGAGTATGGACATATGTGGAGGTCATGAGGTTGTAGCTGCATATTCTTGCAGCCTGGGAGGTTGAAAGATATTATTACCAAGTCTTTTCCTGCTTCAGGCGCACCTTCACGACCTGAAGCCACATTTGCCCAGAGGAGGTGACAATATGAAGGCTTATGAACTGCTGTTCTTTGTTGACCCGTCGCTCGACCCCGAGACTCGTCTCGCTGTTATGAAGCGTATCGATACCACGATCGCTGAGGGCGCTGGCAAGGTCGACTCCGTTGACGAGTGGGGCAAGCGCAAGCTCGCCTACGAGATCAACGACCTCACCGATGGTGACTACACCCTCATCAACTTCCACGCAGATCCTACCCAGATCGCCGAGCTTGATCGCGTCCTGCGCATCACCGACGCTGTGGTCCGCCACATGATCGTCCGTCGCGACGACCAGGAGTAAGACTGTCGTTTTGGACTGGGCTTGTGCCCCAAGAGGAAGTAGTGAGTTATGAGCATCAATCGAGTGAACATCACCGGTAACCTCACGCGTGATCCCGAGCTGCGCGCCACCGCTGGCGGAACCCAGGTTCTGTCCTTTGGCGTCGCCGTGAACGATCGTCGCCGCAACCCGCAGACTGGCGAGTGGGAGGACTATCCCAACTTTGTCGACTGCACTATGTTCGGCACGCGCGCCGAGGCCGTGAGCCGTTTCCTGGCAAAGGGAAACAAGGTCGCGATCGAGGGCAAGCTGCGCTACAGCTCTTGGGAGCGCGACGGCCAGCGCCGGAGCAAGCTTGAGGTCATCGTCGATGAGATCGAGTTTATGAGCTCCCGTGGTGGCCAGGGTGGCTACGATCAGGGCGGTTACGCCCCCGCAGCCCCTGCAGCGCCCGCACCGCGTCCTGCCGCACCGGTGGCTACGCCGCCCGCGGTCGACGTCTACGATGAGGACATCCCGTTTTAAGGGCTGTTCACCTATTTTTGAGTGAGAGGCGGCTTCGGTTCGCCGAAGTTGCCAAACGAAAGGTATTTTGACATGGCTAATGATTTTTCTGCACGTCAGCCGCGTCGTAAGTACTGCCAGTTCTGCAAGGAGAACACTGAGTTCATCGACTATAAGGACACTCAGCTTCTCCGTAAGTACATGACCGACCGTGGCAAGATCAAGCCCCGTCGCGTCACTGGCGCTTGCACGCAGCATCAGCATGACATCGCCAACGCCATCAAGCGCGCCCGCGAGATGGCTCTCCTGCCGTACACCGTCCCCGTGGTTTCCTCTCGTGGCAACCGCGACCGCGGCTAAGAAGGGAGACGCATCATGAAGGTTATTCTTCTCGATGAGATCAAGGGCAAGGGCGGCGAGGGTGACGTCGTAGAGGTCGCTCAGGGTTACGCTGAGAACTTCCTGTTCCCCAAGAAGCTCGCTGTTGCCGCCACCAAGGGCAACCTCAAGCAGCTTGACGAGCGTCGCAACAACATCGCCAAGCGCGAGGCCGTCCGTCTGGCTACCGCCAACGAGACCAAGGCTGCCTTCGAGGGCAAGACGGTCACCGTTGACGTCAAGGTCGGCGACGAGGGCATCCTCTTTGGCTCCGTTACCGCTGCTATGATTGCTGACGCCATCAAGGCTCAGCTCGGTATGGACATCGACCGCAAGCGCGTCGAGCTCGGTAAGCCCATCAAGGTTGCCGGTGCCCACACCGTTGCCATCTCGCTGTACCGCGAGATCAAGGCCGAGGTTGTCGTTCTCGTTGGCGTTACCGCCGAGGAGCTCGCTGCCGAGGCTGAGGTTGAGGAGGCCGCTGAGGTCGCCGAGGCCGAGACCGCCGAGGTCGAGACTGAGGCTGCTGCCGAGTAGCATTTGCTGCAACGCAACAATCTTGTTCTAAGAAGGGCGCTCTGGGAGACCAGGGCGCCCTTTTGTTTTCTACGCTTAGCGAGCGCCATGGCAGGCGTTGTGGTGAAGTCCCACATGCGGGACCGTTCATCCGTTTCGTTCGGTGATGATTGCCGGGGCGCGGCCCGTTTTGGGACCGTGGCTGATACTATGGATGCTCGCAAGCGATATGAATGAGGATGCTCATGGCATATGACGAAAGGGAGACGGGGCTAACGGTCGAGGACCGTGGCTCCAAGTTGGGTCTCCCTCAAAACCAAGATGCAGAGGCCAATGTACTGGCCGCCATGCTGCTGTCGCCCGAGGTGGTCGAGGAGGCCCAGGTCGAGCTGCAGCCCGATGACTTCTACCGGCCCATTCATAAGACCATCTACACCGCGATGGTCGATATGTACAACAGCCGCATTCCCATCGACTCTATCTCGCTGATCGATTACCTGCGCAGCATCAACAAGCTTGATGCCGTGGGCGGCGAGGCCTACATTTTGGAGCTGATGGGTCAGACCCTGTCGCTCGTGAACTGGCAGCACCATGCCGCCATCGTCCGTCGCGACTCGATGCTGCGCGAGCTGATCGGTGCCACCAACGAGATCAACGCGCTGGCCTATAACGCCCCTACCGACACCAAAGAGGTCGTGGAGCTGGCCGAGAGCAAGCTGCTCAAGGTCACGGCGCGCGAGGTCAAGTCGAGCTATAAGACGCTGACCGAGTTTATGGTCGAGGCCTATAACGAGGCCGAGGAAGTGTGTAAGGCCGGCGGACAGGCCGCGGGCGTGCCCACCGGCTTCCCGTCACTCGACCGCATGCTTATGGGTTTCCGCGAGGGCCAGCTCATCATTATCGGCGCCCGCCCTGCCGTGGGTAAGACGTCGTTCGCTCTGAACCTGGCGCTCAACGCCGCCGCTGCGGGCTATACCGTCGGCTTCTTTTCGCTGGAGATGTCGGGCAAGGAAATTGCCCAGCGCCTGATTTGCGCCTACGCCATGATCTCGATCAGCGACTTCCGTACGGGCCGCATTAGCCCCGAGCAGTGGGCCAATATCAACGAGGCCACGCAGACCTTGTCTAAGCTCGACATTTTGATTGACGATACGCCCGGCACCACGGTGACCGAGATCCGCGCCAAGAGCCGCCGCATGCTCCACAACAAGGAGAAGGCCATCATCATCCTGGACTACCTGCAGCTGGTGAGTCCTCCGCCGGGACGTCGCTCCGAGAGCCGTACCGTCGAGGTCTCCGAGATGTCGCGTGGCTTAAAGATCATGGCCAAGGAGCTCAAGATTCCGTTGATCGCGCTGTCGCAGCTGTCGCGTCAGGTCGAGTCCCGTACCGGCAAACGCCCGCAGCTGTCCGACCTGCGTGAATCGGGCTCCATCGAGCAGGACGCCGACATCGTTATGTTCTTGGACCGCTCCGCCGATGAGGCCGAGGCCTCGCGTGACGATCGACCCGACGAGGGCGTTACACGTATCGTCGTGGCCAAGAACCGTTCGGGCCCGATCGGTGACGTCGACCTGATGTTCCTGCCGGCATCCACCAAGTTCTATGAGCTTGATGGGGCGCATACCGAGGAGTAGGACAGGCGCCCGTTGCACGGGTATACTGGGAATGTTTTGTGCTTCTGCGTGCCGGCGTGGCGCGTAGACAGTCCATGAATGTGAGGAGTAAACATGCCGTCAACCGTTTTGGTCGGTGCCCAGTGGGGCGATGAGGGCAAGGGTAAGATCTGCGACCTGGTCGCCGGCGACTTCGATGCCGTCGTGCGCTATTCGGGCGGTAATAACGCCGGCCACACCATCGTCGTCAACGGCAAGAAGTACGGCCTGCACCAGGTGCCCTCCGGCATCATGTATTCCGACCACGTGTCGGTGATCGGTAACGGCTGCGTCGTCAACCCCAAGGTTGTCCTTGAGGAGATTGACATGTTCGAGGCCGACGGCATCACCACCAAGAACCTCAAGATCAGTGGCAACGCGCACATCATCATGCCGTACCACATCGATCTGGATGGTGCTTTTGAGCAGAAGCTCGGCAAGAAGAACATCGGTACCACCAAGCGCGGCATCGGTCCGTGCTACCAGGACAAGATGGCCCGCATTGGCCTGCGCATGCAGGACATGCTGGACGAGACGCTGTTTCGCGACAAGCTGGAGACCGCTCTTGCTCGCGTGAATCCCGAGCTCGAGCTCATCTACAACCTGCCCACCTACACCGTGGACCAGATCTGCGATGAGTACCTGCCCATGGCCGAGCGCCTGCGCCCCTACATCACTGAGACGAGCCTACTGCTCAACAACATGATCGACGAGGGCAAGGATCTGCTGTTTGAGGGCGCCCAGGCGACGCTGCTCGACATCGACCACGGCACCTATCCGTACGTGACGTCTTCCAACTGCACCGCTGGCGGCGCCATCACCGGCTCCGGCGTTGGCATGAAGAACGTCGATCGCGTGCTGGGCGTCATGAAGGCCTATATCACCCGCGTCGGTTCGGGCCCCATGCCCACCGAGCTTTCCTATGAGTCCGAGGCCGGCCACACGCTGACCGAGGAGGGCTATGAGTACGGTGTGACCACCGGTCGCCGTCGTCGCTGCGGCTGGTTCGACGGCCCGATCGCCAACTACGCCTCGCGTGTCAACGGCCTCACCGATATTGCCCTGACCAAGCTCGACGTGCTTTCGGCCTTCGACACCATCAAGGTGTGCGTTGCCTACGACGTCGACGGCGAGCGCTACACCAGCGTGCCCGAGCATCAGGTGCGCTTTGAGAACGCCAAGCCCATCTATGAGGAGCTCCCTGGCTGGAAGTGCGACATCACCGGTTGCCGCAGCTTTGACGAGCTGCCGCAGGAGGCCCAGGACTACGTGGCGTTTATCGAGGATCTGGCACACACCCGCGTGACGTTTATCGGCGTCGGCGCCGACCGCGAGCAGATCATCAACCGATTCTGGAAGTAATCGGCACTATTCGGTTATTGCGATATACCCCTTCGCAGCCCAAGAGGGCGGCCGAGGGGTATATTTGCTTGTAATGGGCCCGCATGGTTGGCGGGCCGTTCATCCATAGAGGAGGCACCCTTGAAGGCGGACACTCAAACCATCGACATCCTGTTGTTGGGCAGCGGCGGCCGCGAGCATGCTCTGGCAGCTAAGCTCGCAGCATCACCGCGCGCCGGCAAGCTCTACATTGCGCCGGGCAACGGCGGCACCGCGAGCTGCGGCGAGAACGTGGTTCTCGACGATTGCGATCCTGCTGCCGTGGCGGCGTTTGCGCAGAGCCACGGATGCGGACTCGTGGTGATTGGCCCCGAGGCTCCGCTCGTGGCGGGCGTAGCCGATGCCGTGCGCGCGGCGGGCATTCCCTGCTTTGGTCCGGGTGCCGAGGGTGCCCAGATGGAGGGCTCCAAGCTATTCTCCAAGCAGCTCATGGAGCGTGCCGGCATTCCGACGGCCGCCTACGGCTCGTTTACTGACGAGGCTTCGGCTCTTGCCTATGTGCGCGAGCAGGGTGCCCCGCTGGTCGTGAAGGCTGACGGCCTGGCTGCAGGCAAGGGCGTTATCGTGGCGACTGAGCTTGCGCAGGCCGAGGAGGCCGTGCGCGAGTGCTTTGGCGGCACCTTTGGTGATGCCGGCAACACCGTTGTCATTGAGGAGATGCTGGTTGGCCCCGAGTGCTCGCTGCTGGCCTTTACCGACGGCAAGACCGTGCGCCCCATGGCCACCTCGCAGGACCACAAGCGTGCGCTCGAGGGCGACCTTGGCCCCAACACCGGCGGCATGGGCGTTTACAGCCCGGTGCCCATCGTGACCGACGAGGAGCA
>CAJMSG010000109.1:0-6270 GCA_905216105.1 uncultured bacterium
CTCGCAACGGTTTTGAGGACCGCGGAGCCCACCGGAGCCCATCCGTTCCCAAGTGCGGCGGTATTTTACCAAACCGAACAGGCCCCATCCCAAAAAGACGAGCAAGAAGTTGCGGTGGAATAGTTCCTGTATTTGCTGCCAAAGCCTCCAAATAGGAACTATTTCACCGCAACTGAGGAGGCGGGAGCGGGTGACCGGCCTAGCGCAGGGACCTCAGGCCGCCGGCGTCCTTGTCGAGCACCGTAAAGCGCACGGCATCCAGGTGTTCCAAGATGCTGATGGCGCGTTTGCGCGACACACCAAGGGCTTCGCGCAGCACGCTCGTGGTAGCAGCGCCACCGGCGTCGGCAATGGCAGAGGCGACGAGCTCACGCGCGCAGGCCTCAGCAGCTGCAGACAGGGCCACATCGCGCTCGACCTTTACAATAGAGCGGTTGAGCGAAAGCTCGCGCAGGGCACGCGTCATGGTGTCGCGATCGAGCTGCAATTGCTCGCCCACCTCGGGCAACGTCGGTGCATCGAGGCCGGCTTCATCCAGCAAGGAAACGATGCGCTCGCAAGCCTCGTGCACCACGCGCGCCGCGGCGGCAGCGGAGTGCGGGTCGAACACTTCGGCGCCCTCGACGGCGCAAACGCCACGCGAGCAGCCCTCGGCAATCAGAGCCGCGGCAACGTCTTCATCAGCAGCAGGCCACGCAGCATGGGCAACGGCGCCGGGCGTAAAGCCCGTCTCCTTGGGAGCCGCCGCGTGCATGGCTGACAAAGTCGCCGCCAACGCATCCATCGCGGCGTCGAGCGCGGAAGCATCTGCATACAGCGAGCCATCCGAGCCAGCTAGCGCGCGAGCAGCGCCCTTCGCCACCAACCCGCGCAGTGCGGCATCGACCTCGCCGATACCAAGATCCAAAGCCTCGGCAACATCAATCGCCGCAACCGGCAGCGTCTGCAGCGCCAACCAAGCGCCCACACCGCCCGCGATATCGCCGGACTCGAGCGCCGCGTACAGCATGCACTCCCCCTCAGCAAGCTCGCGCGAGCGACGGCAGCGCGAAAGCAGCACGCGCCCGCCGCCAATAAGCATAACGGGCGAATACGACAGCACCACGGCATGGTCTCCAGCACGCAGCGGCAGCGGCTCCTCCAGGCGCACCTGCACGGTACGGGTCTCGCCCACCGCCATGGGGACCTCGCCCTCCATGAACATGATGCGACCGACTACCTCGGCCGTACCCGCCATCACGTGCACACGCGCACCCGACTCGAGCACACGCGGCTTGGCTCCCTCGCGACCCAAATACGTAAACGACATCATAAAGCGCAACGTCTGACCAAAGCGGTCCGCCACGCCCAGCATCTCGCCACGATCAAGCGCCGCGACACCATCGCCCACCAAGTTGAGCGCCACACGCTGTCCGGGCAGTGCTCGCGGCGTATCGCCATGCACCTGAATCCCGCGCACGCGACAGACCGTACGCGACGGCAGCGCGACGAGCTCATCCCCCACCGCGACGGGCGCATCGTGCAACGTTCCCGTCACCACGGTACCGGCGCCCTTGATCGTAAAGCAGCGGTCGATTGGCAGACGCGGTGCGGCATCGGTGAGCTCAGCACGGTCGCGGCAGGAATCCCAGCAAGCGGCAACCTGCTCGTCAAGCGCAACCAGTAGGTCATCGATCCCCGCGCCGGTCTTGGACGACACGGGCACGATCGGCGCGTCCGCAAACACGGTACCCGACAAAAAGTCATCGACATCGAGCTCGGCAAGCTCGGTCATCTCGGCGTCGGCCAGATCACACATAGTCAGCGCCACCACCATATGCGTGACGCCCAGCAGCTCCAGCACATGCACGTGCTCGCGGGTCTGCGGCATCACGCCCTCGACGGCCGAAACCACCAGCACGGCCACGTCGATACCTGTGGCACCCTGCACCATGGCGCGCAAGTAATGCGCATGGCCCGGCACGTCAACCAGGCCAACGATCTTGCCACTCGGCAGCGCCAGCTCGCCAAAGCCAAGCTCAACGGTCATGCCGCGACGGCGCTCAACTTCCAGGCGGTCGGGGTTTTTACCCGTCAGCGCCTCGATGAGCGCCGACTTACCGTGATCGACATGTCCCGCCGTACCTACGATAACGGGGCATTCCACCAACGCTTCGGCCCCACTCATCGGCGCACCGCCTTCTCAACGCATGCGGCAAGCGTCGACGCCGCCGTCTCGATATCGCGGTCGCCCACGAGCGTGCGCACATCAAACAAAATGCGATCGTGCGAGGTTCGCGTGACGACCGGTGTGTCGAAGTCCTGGACAAGCGAGCGCTTGAGCGCGTCGACCGTCAGGCGCTCGTCAACAAGGCGCACGGCAACGCACATCGTGGGCAGCTCCACGGTAGGCAGCGAACCGCCACCGGGCGTCGAGGACTCCTCGACAATCTCCAGCTCAACGGCGCACGGGCAACCGGCCTTATCGAGCCCGGCGACCATACGATCGCGCAGCTTGCGGGCACGTCGCTCCAAATGGGCCTGCGGCAGCGTAAGCATGCTGAGCACGGGAATATCGCGATGGGCAACATCGGCGCCGTCCATGTAGATACGCAGCGTGGCCTCGAGCGCCGACAGAGCCAGTTTGCCCGGACGCAGAGCGCGCATGAGCGGATGTGCGCCGCAGGCCCGGACCAGATCGCGACGGCCCATGATAATGCCCGCCTGTGCGGCACCGAGCAATTTATCGCCCGAGCACGACACCAAATCGAGCCCTGCCGAAACCGAAGCCGGCGTGGTTTCTTCGCCGCCGCGCACCAAGATGTCGTCAGGCAACAGCGCCCCCGAGCCCTGGTCTTCATAGAACAGCAGGCCGTGCTTATGGGCCAGTGCGGCGAGCTCCTTTGAGCTCACTTCCTCGTGAAAACCCTCGATGCGATAGTTGGAAGGATGAACCTTCAGGATCATGGCCGTTTCAGGCGTGATAGCGCGCTCATAGTCGCCCAGATGCGTGCGGTTGGTGGCGCCGACCTCGACGAGTTTGGCACCCGAGGCCGCCATGACGTCAGGGATGCGGAAACTGCCGCCAATCTCGACAAGCTCGCCGCGGCTGACGATAACCTCTTTGCCCGCGGCATGAGTCGCCAGCACCAGCAGCACCGCGGCGGCGTTGTTGTTGACCACGAGCGCGTCCTCGGCACCGGTGAGCGAGCGAATCAGCTGCGCGGCATGCTCCTTGCGCGACCCGCGCGAGCAGGTGTCGACGCTGTACTCGAGCGTGCTGTAGCCGCGCGCGACCTCGGCCACGGCCTTGGCGGCCGACTCCGCGAGCGGGGCTCGACCCAGATTGGTATGGATAACAACACCCGTGGCGTTGACGGCGGGGCGCAGGCTCGGCAGCGCAGAACGGTGGGCGCGCCACTCGATGGCCGAGGCTAACTCGCGCTTGGAACGCGGAGCGGCGCCGGCACGAATCGCGGCGCGCTCCTCGTCGAGCTCGGCCGTGACGGCGGCATGCACCACCGCGTCGCAGGTCTCCCCCGCCGCCTTCACCACCGGCCACTCGGTAAGCAGCTCGTTGACGGAAGGAATGGCGCGCAGGTGGGCGCGCACCTCATCGGACATCTTCTGGCTATCGCTCATGTGCGGCCTTTCAAAAGAAACGTGGATCAGTCAAATACATCAGCTGAGTCAATTACTCGTCATTATCCTCGCGCGCCGTGATCTTTTCCACGCGAACGGCGTTTTCCTGGGTGAGCGCGGCACCCGTCAACGGGTCCCAACGCAAAGGCGTATGGTCGAGCGGGCCCACGCCCAAGGCTTGAGCGCCACCGGCATCGGCGCCAAACGAACGCCCACCGGGGGCGGCCGACGTAAAGATGCACGCCGGATGCAGATACGGCGTCGTCTCCACGCGCACGCGGTCGCGGCCCATATCGCTCACAAGCTCGACGACCTCGCCATCGGCGATACCCATGCGAGCGGCGACATCGGCATTCATCTGCACAGCATCCAGATCCGAGCCCGCCTCGGCGGCGCCGGCCGCCGCAAGCCTGCGGGAGGTATGCGACTCAAAGGGACGGTTGCCGCTAATGAGGCGAAACATCCCCGGGCCGGGCTCCACCATGGGAGCGATCCAGTTGGGTACACGACCCAGACCGGCTCGCTCCCACACGTCGCTTGCCAGCGCAATCCTGCCGCCATCCAGGGGAATCGCCGGCTCGCCCGTACGCGACGGCAACGCAACACCCGTGTCGGCCCAGCCGCGTTCCTTGAGCTCGTCCAGATCGATCCCAAACGGTGCCACCTGGGCAGCCGCCAGATCGTCAGACGTAAACTGGAAGTACTCGCCCACACCACACGCCTGTGCCAGACCAGCAAAGATCTCCCGACCGGGACGCGTGTCGTCATGCTGCACGGGCAGCACGGCATTACGGTAGAACACGCGCGCATCGTTGGTGCCTATCACCGTTCCCACGCCACGGTCGGCCTCCAGATACGTCACGTCGGGCAGCACGAAGTCAGAAGCGCGCGCTGTCTCGGACCAGCGAATATCAACGGTCACGAGCAAGTCGAGCTGTTGCAAAATACCCAACCAAGCCTGCGCATTGCCATAGCCCGCACCGGGGTTACTGGCATAGACGATGAGCCCACGCAAATCGCCGGCAAGAATCGACTGACCGATGGTCGTGCACAGACCGCGCTCGGGGTCGACGAGCGGATAGCGCTCGGACCCCAACTTGGGCTCACACGGCATCGACGGCGTCGCAAAGCGTGCGGGATCGAGGTCGCCCAACACAAGCGGCGTGGATGGGTTGAGGGCACCGCCGGCGTGTCCGATGCAGCCCAGCAGCACATCGACCATACAGATAGCTCGCGCGGTCTGGGTGCTATTGGCATACGCGATACCGATGCCACCATGAAAGCCAGCGTCCACCACCGCAGCAGGCGCCGCGGCAGCCAAATCTCGCGCAGTCGCACGGATATCGTCCGCCGGCACGTCGCACATCGACTCGGCCCACTCGGGCGTCCAAGCACGGGCCGCCTGTGCCAGCTCGTCAAAACCCGTGGTATAGCGGTCCACGAACTCGTGGTCGAACAGGTCCTCGGCTACCAGCACATGTGCGATACCCAGCAGCAACGCCAGATCGCATCCGGGACGCACGCGCAGCCAGCGGTCGGCAAGCGCGGCCGAACCGCTGCGCCGGGGGTCGACCACGATGATCTTCGCCCCGCGCCGGCGCGCATCGTTGAGCGCATCAACGGCCCCCATCGTCGACGAATCGACAATGGAACGCCCCAGGTACATGATGCAATCGGTATGTGCCAAGTCGGAGGCGGGGCTGTAGCCCAGGCTGTGCTCCCAACCCGTAAGCCGGCTTACCTCGCAGGCGCCATCGGCACCGTACACGTTGGGCGAGCCCAGCGCATGCATAAAGCGATACGCCCAATAGCGGTCGAACGAGGGCACGCCGAGCGTCATGCCCAGCGCACGGGGACCATGCCCGTCAACAATCTCCCCAAGGCGCGCTGCGATCTGCGCGAACGCCTCGTCCCACGAAATCACATCGAAACCCGAGCCATCAGCTCGTCGACGCATGGGATGCAAAATCCGGTCGCGCTCGTCAAACGGCATTGCCAGGCGATGCCGTCCGCGGGCGCACAGGGCACGCGCCGAGCACGGATGCCCCGGCACCGGCAACTCAGCCACCACGCGACCGTCCTCAACGCGTGCCGCAAAGGCGCAATCGGCATAGCATCCCCCGCATGTGGTCACCACGGCGCGACCGTCACGCTTCACAGCAGATGCCATCTCGATTACCCCTTTCATCAGCCAAACACAACAGGCCAAAAGCCCGGCAACGAGTCCCGGACCCAAAAAGCCTCCCGCACGGCAACGCCCCGCGGGAGGCCCAACGTCAAACAGACGATACCTTACGCCTCGGACTTCTTGGCGTAGATAAACCAGTAGCCGAGCGCGATCAGAACCGCACCGCCCACGATGTTGCCCAGCGTGGCGGCGGACAGGTTAAACGCAATGCCCGCAGCGTTGAGCGCATCGGCGCCGGCGACCTTGGCACCATAGCCGCACGCGTGCATCACGGCACCCATGGGCAAAAAGTACATGTTGGCGACGCAGTGCTCAAAACCGCAGGCCACAAAGGCAGCGATCGGCAGCAAAATGCCCACAACCTTATCGACCACGGTCTTGCCAGCGGTACCGATCCACACGGCCAGGCACACAAAGATGTTGCACAGGATGCCGCGGAAGAAGATCGTCACCCAGTCGAT
>CAJMSG010000110.1:0-6251 GCA_905216105.1 uncultured bacterium
TTTTTGGGTTTGTTGACGATGATGATGCCGCCGCAGACCAACAGCAGGGCAACGATGACGGTAACGGGGCTCGTGCCAGCGCCCTCGCCGAGCAGCATCGCGCTCAGCAGCACGCCAAAGACCGGGTTCATAAAGCCAAAGACCGAAACGCGGCTGACGGGGTTGACGGCAAGCAGGCGCGACCACAGCGAGTAGGCGACCGCGGAGATAAGCGCCATGTAGATGATGAGCGCGATGGCGGGGGCAATCGCCGTGGGGGAGAGCGTGCCGCCCATCAAAAACCCGATGGCGGTGAGGACCAGGCCGCCGACCAAGAACTGCCACCCGGCAAGCAAGACGCCGTCGTGCTCGCGCGAGAAGATGCCGATCAGGCAGGTCGAAAGGGCACCCGCGACGGTGGAGGCCAGGATAAAGCCCTCGCCGTCGAGCGTAAAGCCAAAGGTGCCGTCCGCGCCCGAAAGGTTGACGAGCGCGACACCGGCAAAGCCCAGTACGCAGCTGAGCACCTTGGCCGCATCGAGCTTTTCGGTGCGAAACGCCAGGGCGGCAAAGAGGATTGCGAGGAAGTTGGCGCTGGCCTCGATGATGGAACTCGACATGGCACTGGCGCGCGAGAGTCCCAGGTAGAAAAAGAAGTACTGCCCGATAGTCTGGAAGAGCGACAAGATGCAGATGGGCTTGATATCGCGCACTTGCGGAACGAGCGGACGGCGCTGGGCCACGCTCATGCCAACAATGACCAGCATGCCGGCAAGGGTGAAGCGCAGGCCCGCGAAGAGCAGCTGCGAGGCGCTATCGTGCGCGGGAATGCCAAAGAGGCCGTAGCCAATCTTGATGCAGGGGAAGGCGGAGCCCCAGAGCGCGCAGCAAACGAGGCAGCCCAGGATGAGTCCGGGCAGGGTGGCGAGATACGGCTTGCGGCTTTCCATGATGTCCTTCCTACATGCGCGAAGCAAAAAAGAACCCGCCACCGGATGTGTCGGTGGCGGGTGTTGTTACCCGAAGGGATTGTACCCGATGGGAAAGGTTTAGGCGAAGTAGGCTACGCCGCTCTCAAAGATAGGCATGAACTTGTCGCCGGGGACATGCTCAGGCACGTTGCGGTACAGGTTGTCGCCGCGGCGCTCGGCGTGGCCCATCTTGCCCAGGACGCGGCCGTCGGGGCTCGTGATGCCCTCGATGGCGAGTGCGGAGCCGTTGGGGTTGACGGAAAGATCCATGCTGGGCTTGCCGTCCTCGCCCACGTACTGCGTGGCGACCTGGCCGTTGGCGATCAGCTGGGCGAGCACCTCGTCGTTGGCGACAAAGCGGCCCTCGCCGTGGCTGATGGCGACGGTGTAGGGGTCGTCGAGGCTGCACTGCGACAGCCACGGGGACAGGTTGGACGAGATACGGGTGCGCACCAGGCGGCTCTGATGGCGGCCGATGGTGTTAAAGGTCAGCGTGGGTGCATCCGGCGTGGCATCGACGATGTCGCCGTAGGGCACCAGGCCGAGCTTGACCAGAGCCTGGAAGCCGTTGCAGATGCCCAGCATCAGGCCGTCGCGGGCCTTGAGCAGGTCGCGGACTGCCTCGGTGACCTCGGGAGCGCGGAAGAACGCCGTGATGAACTTGGCGGAGCCGTCGGGCTCGTCACCGCCCGAGAAGCCGCCGGGGATCATGACAATCTGGCTCTCGCGGATGCGGCGGGCGAGCTCGTGGGTGCTCTCGGCGACGGCCTCGGGCGTGAGGTTGTTGATCACGAAGGTGTCGGCCTCGGCACCGGCTGCGCGGAAGGCGCGGGCGCTGTCGTACTCGCAGTTGTTGCCGGGGAACACGGGGATGATCACGCGCGGGCGGGCGATCTTGGCGCCGCCGTACACGTGGATGTCCTTGGCGCGGAAGTCGATGGTCTCGACCTCGGGGGTCTCGCCGGCGCTGCGGTAGGCGAAGACGCCCTCGATGCCGCTCTCCCAGGCCTCCTGGAGCTCGGCGAGCTCGATGACCTCGGAGCCGGTGTCGATGACATAGCCCTCGACGGTGGTACCCAGGGGCTCGACGACAACGCCGTCGGCGACCTCGGGCAGCTCGGCGTCCTCGGCGAGCTCGACGATAAAGCTGCCGTAGAGCGGGGTGAAGAGGCTCTCCACGTCCACGTCCTCGGCAAGCTCGATACCGATCTGGTTGCCGACGCACATCTTAAAGAGGCTCTCGGCGCCGCAGCCGTAGCCGGGCGTGGAGACGGCCAGGGCATCGCCGGTAGCAGTGAGCGCCTCGACGGCGTCAAACGCGGCGAGCAGCTGCTGGGCGTCGGGACGGTAGTCCTCGCCGTAGGTGGCGGGGGCGATGCGGACGACGCGGTGCGTCAGGCCCTTGAACTCAGGGGAGACGGCGCGCGCCGCGCGGCCCACGGCCACAGCGAAGCTGATCAGAGTCGGCGGAACGTTGAGCTCGCCGGCCTCGTCCTCAAACGAGCCACTCATGGAGTCCTTGCCACCGATGGCGCCAGCACCCAGGTCGACTTGGGCCATGAGGGCGCCCAGGACGGCTGCCGTGGGCTTGCCCCAGCGCTCGGCCTCGGTGCGCAGACGCTCGAAGTACTCCTGGAAGGAGAGGTA
This sequence comes from uncultured bacterium, assembly GCA_905216105.1. Classification (GTDB taxonomy): domain Bacteria; phylum Actinomycetota; class Coriobacteriia; order Coriobacteriales; family Coriobacteriaceae; genus Collinsella. The sequence goes on from CAJMSG010000110.1 coordinate 2,598, forward strand.
GGCGTGCTTGTGCTCAAAGCCGGCGGCAACGAGCTTGGCGATGGACTCGACCACGGACAGGTAGGCGCCCGCAAACTGGTCGGCTTCCATCAGGTAGGGGTTGAAGCCCCATGCCATAGCGCTTGCCGTGGTGGTCTCGCCGTCCACGGGGAACTTGGCAACCATGGCCGAGCTCGGGGTGAGCTGCGTCTTGCCGCCAAAAGGCATAAGCACGGTTGCGGCACCGATGGTGGAGTCGAAGCGCTCGGAAAGGCCTTTGTTGGAGGCAACGTTGAGGTCGGTGACAAGCGAGGTCATGCGCTCGGCAAGCGTGGTGCCGGCCCAGCTGGGCTGCCACACGCTGCGGGCGCACACGTGGGCAACCTGGTGCTTGGGCGCGCCGTTGGAGTTGAGGAACTCGCGGGATAGGTCGACGATGGCGACGCCGTTCCAGGCCATGCGCATGCGCGGCTCGGCGGTAACCTCGGCGATAACGGTCGCCTCGAGGTTCTCCTCGGCGGCGTAGCCCATGAACTCCTCGACGTCACCGTCGGCGACGGCGCAGGCCATACGCTCCTGGGACTCGGAGATGGCGAGCTCGGTGCCGTCCAGGCCGTCGTACTTCTTGGTCACGGTGTCCAGGTCGACATACAGGCCGTCGGCAAGCTCGCCCACGGCGACCGAGACGCCGCCGGCGCCAAAGTCGTTGCAGCGCTTGATCAGACGGCAGGCGTCGCCGCGGCGGAAGAGGCGCTGCAGCTTGCGCTCAACCGGAGCGTTGCCCTTCTGGACCTCGGCGCCCGAGGTCTCGATGGACTCGGTGTTCTGGGTCTTGGAGGAGCCGGTGGCGCCGCCGATGCCGTCACGGCCGGTGCGGCCGCCCAGCAGGATGATCTTGTCGGTGGGGGCGGGGCACTCGCGGCGCACGTGGTTTGCCGGGGTAGCGCCCACGACGGCGCCGACCTCCATACGCTTGGCCACGTAGCCGGGGTGATAGAGCTCGTTGACCTGACCGGTGGCAAGGCCAATCTGGTTGCCGTAGCTGGAGTAGCCGGCGGCAGCGGTGGTCACGAGCTTGCGCTGCGGCAGCTTGCCCTCGAGCGTCTCGGACACGGGGACGGTGGGGTCGCCGGCGCCGGTGACACGCATGGCCTGATACACGTAGCTGCGGCCCGAGAGCGGGTCGCGGATGGCGCCGCCCACGCAGGTGGCGGCACCGCCGAAGGGCTCGATCTCGGTCGGGTGGTTGTGGGTCTCGTTCTTAAACAGGAACAGCCAGTCCTGGTCCTCGCCGTCGACATCGACCTTCACCTTGACGGTGCAGGCGTTGATCTCCTCGGACTCGTCGACATCGGTCATGACGCCGGTCTTCTTAAGGTACTTGGCGCCGATGGTGCCCATGTCCATGAGGCAGACGGGCTTGGCGTCGCGACCGAGTTCGTGGCGCATCTCCATGTAGCGGTCGAAGGCCTGCTGCACCACGGCGTCGTCGATCGTCACGTCGTCCAGGACGGTGCCGAAGGTGGTGTGGCGGCAGTGATCGGACCAGTAGGTGTCGATCACGCGGATCTCGGTGATGGTGGGGTCGCGATCCTCATCGCGGAAGTACTGCTGGCAGAAGGCGATGTCCGCCTCGTCCATGGCAAGACCGCGCTCGGAAATAAAGGCGGCAAGGCCGGCCTCATCGAGCTCGCGGAAGCCGTCGAGCACTTCGACGGGCTGGGGCTCGGGGGTCTCCATGTACAGCGTCTCGGGCAAGTCGAGCGAGGCGATGCGCGCCTCGACGGGGTTCACCACGTAGTGCTTGATGGCCTCGATGGCGGCTTCGTCCAGAGTGCCCGAGATCATATAGACCTTGGCGGAGCGCACGGCGGGGCGCTCGCCCTGGCTGATGAGCTGCACGCACTCGCTGGCGGAGTCGGCGCGCTGGTCAAACTGGCCAGGCAGGAATTCGACGGCAAAGACGGCGCCATCGCTTGCGGGGAGCTCGTCGTAGGTCACATCGACCTGGGGCTCGCTAAAGACGGTCGGCACGCAGGAGCGGAAAAGCTCCTCGTCGATGCCCTCGACGTCGTAGCGGTTGATGATCCTCAGGGCCTCGATGCCCTTGATGCCGAGAATCTCGGTCAGCTCGCCCTTGAGCTGCTGAGCCTCGACGTCGAACCCGGGTTTCTTCTCCACGTAGATACGAGAGACCATTGGTTCCTGCCTTCCTGATCGGTTGGGCGTACGGTACGGTATGCGGCAGCGGTCGGTTTGCGGGGTCTGCCCTGCGGTCGCCTTGAGCCACATGTTTGTAAACCTCACTATGATACGACAGCTCGCGGCGCGTTGAGGACGGCGAGGGTGCTACAGTGAAGCGCAAACAAGAGAAAGGCATCACATGGCATTCGTTTCGCTCGCCATCATCGCGCTCGTGGCCTTTGCAAGCCCCTTCATCGCCTCGGCGATTCCCGGAAAACCCGTTCCCGAGACGGTCTTTTTGCTCGTGTTCGGTGCGGTGCTGGGACCCCATATGCTCGGCGTCATCCATGTGGATGCCGAGGTCTCGCTCGTGTCAGAGCTCGGTCTGGCATTTTTGTTCCTGCTTGCCGGCTTTGAGATCGATCCCAAGAGCATCACGGGCGTCGAGGGGCGCTACGGCTTGGCGACGTGGGTCGTCACGTTTGGTATCGCCTGGCTTGCCGTGCGCTTTACTCCGTGGTTCTCGGTCAGCCATTTCGACGGTATCGCCGTGACGCTTGCCCTCACTTCGACGGCGCTCGGCACGCTCGTGCCCATCATGCGTGAGCGCTCGCTCACCGGCACGCGCGTGGGCGACTCGATTCTCGCGTATGGCACTTGGGGCGAGCTCGGTCCCGTGCTCGCCATGTCGGTGCTGCTGTCTGCCCGCACCGGCATCCAGACGCTCGTGATTCTTGGCTTGTTTGCGGTGGTCTGCGTGTTGCTGGCCGTGGTCCCAAGCCGCTCCAAGCGCGTCGGCAGCCGCTTCTTTGCGTTTGTCGAGGAGCGCGCCGATACCACGTCGCAGACCTTCGTGCGCCTGACGGTGCTCATCCTGGTCACGCTCGTGGCATTCTCGGCCGTCTTTGATCTCGACATCGTGTTGGGTTCTTTTGCCGCCGGCTTTGTCCTGCGCTATATCATCCCCGAGGGCAACCATACGCTCGAGACCAAGCTCGACGGCCTGGCCTACGGCTTTTTGATTCCGGTGTTCTTTACTGTATCGGGCGCAAAGATTGACCTGACGGCCGTGGCGTCGCGCCCCGGGCTGCTCGCGGGCTTTATCGTGGCGTTGCTGATCATTCGCGCCGTGCCCATTCTCATCTCTATGAGCATTTGTCCTGCGACGCGCGATGTGTCGGCGTATGGTCGCATTACCGTGGCCCTGTACTGCACCACGGCGCTGCCGATCATCGTTGCCGTGACGAGCGTGGCCGTCAACGCGGGCGCGCTGTCGCAAGATATTGCGTCGGTCATGGTTGCCGCCGGTGCCATCACGGTGTTCTTGATGCCGCTGCTCGCGCAGCTCTTCTACCGCGTGGTCGACGCCGCACCGGTCGCTGCCGTGGCAGAGGTTGCCGAGCATCCATCCGATGCGCTTGACATCTTGCGCGCCCATCACGATTTGGCGAGCCTGCTCGCACGCGAGCACGAGCTGCTGACCTCGCATGG
>CAJMSG010000111.1:0-6147 GCA_905216105.1 uncultured bacterium
CCCGGGTTCAGACTGGTAAAGTCGGCGCCCGAGAGCAGCAGCATGCCGCAGGTGACGATGGCGGTGCCGACGAGCACTTTGCGCTCGGGGGCGCGACGCAGCAGGGCGGCGTTGGCAAACGGCACGATCACGACCGTCAGGCTCTGTAAAAAGCCGGCAGTGGAGGCAGAGGTGAGGCTAGAGCCCAGGCACATGCAGGTGAGTTCGGTTGCCATAATGGCGCCGATGATGGCGGCGCGAACCATAAGGTCGCGGTTGATACGGAAAGCGCGCTTGTGGAAGAGCAGCATGCAGGCCACAAAGGCGATGATGCAGCGTAGCGCGACGATGCTCGTGGCGTTCATGCTGTCCATGCCGATCTTCATGAGGGGGTACGAAAAGCCCCATGCGACGGGAACGGAAAATGAGAGCGCGATTGCTTTTTTGCGATCCATGGGACTCCTTTTGTTACAGAACGGTTTCGTAAAAAGGATTCTGCTCCCAGATATGGATGTAGTAAAGCGAATGTATCTTCAGTATGATTAAGAAATGCTAATGTTGGCAGAAAAAGCCCTGGCAAAACGTTTTACGGCTGCATTGATGTGGAGGCACAATGGCATCGCGGTATCAGATTGTTTGTATGGTGGTCGATCGCGGCAGTCTTAAGGGCGCGGCAGACGAGCTGGGCTATACGCAAAGTGCGGTGAGCCAGGCCGTCAAGGCACTCGAGCGCGAGCTGGGTACCACGCTTATCGAGCGCGGAAAGCAGGGCGTTTCGCTTACGCGCGACGGCAAGCAGTACCTGCCGTATCTGCGACAGATCGTGACCGCCGAGGCCGAGCTCGAGGGCAAGCGCCAGGAGCTGCTGGGACTTTCCTCGACTGATATTCGTATTGCGACGTTTACCAACGTGAGTCGAACCGTGTTGCCGCGCGTGATCCGCGACTTTGGGGCCCTGCACCCGGGCGTACACTTTACCCTCAAGCAGGGCGATTACACGCGCAACGCCCAGTGGGTGCACGATGGCGTGGTTGATTTTTGTTTTACGGCACGCGGATTTACCGCTGGGCTCGAGAAGCGTGTGGTCTATCACGACGAGTTGGTGGCATTGTTGCCGGCGGCGCATCCGCTGGCGGCAAAGGAAAAGGTGACACTCGCTGACCTAGCGTCCGAGCCGTTTGTGCTGCTGGATGAAGGCGAACAGAGCCTGGTGCTCGATGCATTCGCGGCGCATGGGCTGTCGCCGCACGTGACGAGCGAGGTGACCGACGACTACACCATCATGGCGATGGTGGAGGAAGGCCTGGGCGTGAGTATGCTTTATCGCCGTACCGTTGAGGGCGTGCAAGCCGATATCCGTGTGCGGCCTATCGTGCATGCCCCCTCGCGCGACGTGGTGGCCGCCTGGCGCAGCTGGGACACCATGCCCATCGCCACGAGGCGCTTTATCGACTATATGAGCTCGCATATTGTCAATTAATGACTGGCGTGGCGTTGAGTGCGGTGTTTAGCGGGCTGTCGCTTTGGCTTGGGCGGCGCGATAGGTGCGTGCCGGGTGGCAGAGTAATACCGCCACGACCATAAAGAACGCCGTGGTTCCCAGGCTGATGGGGTAGACCATCATGATGTTCGCAAAGGTGCGGAAGTGCGGGAAGACGCAGAACACCCAGTAGAAGCGGATGCCGCAGACGCAGATCATGGTGATGAGGGCAGGCATGAGTGAGATGCCAAAGCCGCGCAGGTAGCCGGACATGTTTTCGTAGAACATGCTAAAGGCGTACGCAGGGAAGATCGAACACACGCGGATATAGCCGATCGAGACGATATTGGGGTCGCTGTTAAAGAGCGACAGGATCTCGCGTCCCAGGCCGACGATGATGACGATGGTGGTGAGCGCGACGATGCCGCCTTCGACCAGGCAGACCTTGAGCGTCTTAGTGCAGCGGTCGATTTGACGTGCGCCGTGATTTTGTCCCACAAAGGTGGTGCAGGCCTGGCTAAAGCTGTTGAGCAGGTTGTAGCACACGTATTCCAGGCTCATGGCCGCGCTGGAGGCTGCCATGACCTCGGTACCCAGACTGTTGATGGCAGACTGGATGATGATGTTCGCGACGGCAAAGACAGCGCTCTGGATGCCGGCGGGCAGGCCGATCTTGACGATGCGTTTGAGAGCGACGGGGTCGATGGCCAGGTCGCGCGGGGTGACGCGGACGACGGAATCGGTCTTGAGCAGTCGAATAAAGAGCGTGGTGGCGCTCACCGTGTAGGCGATGGCGGTGGCGATGGCCACGCCGGCGACGCCCCAGTGGAGCACGGGGACAAAGATGAGGTCCAGGCCAATGTTGAGGACGGTGGACACGGCAAGCGCTTGGAGCGGCATGCGGGTGATGCCGACGGAGCGGAAGATTGCCGCTTCAAAGTTATAGAGCAAAATCGAGGGCATGCTCAGCAAAAAGACGCGCAGGTAGAGCGAGGCAAGTGGCATAGTCTCGGCCGGAACGTTAAGGGCGGCGAGCATGGGCTCGGCAAAGATCTCGCCCAGCGCGATGACGACAAAGCCCACGAGTGCCATCAAGATCGAAGTGTGGACAGCGCGCTTGACCATGTTTTGGTCATTGCGGCCGATGGCGTTGGCGATAACCACGTTGGAGCCAAGCGACAGGCCGATGAACAGGTTGATCATCAGGCTGGTGAGCGGAACGTTGGAGCCGACAGCCGCCATGGCAAGGGTTCCCTGGTCGCCCGAGAAGTTGCCGATAATGACCGTGGCGATGAGGTTTGATAACTGCTCCAGGATGCTCGTCGCGGCGACGGGAAAGGCGAACAGGGGAATGTTGCGCCACAGCGAGCCGGTGGTCATGTCAATGTGCTTAGATGCGGTTTCAGCCATACGCTCTCAATCTCTTACATGCGCTTCAATGCAAATTTGCGCAGACGATGATACTCCTAATGCGATCAGCCGGTACTTGGGGGGGGGAACGTTTCTTTTCTGTCAGCACATAGACTAGTCATTGGGGACGTTCTTAAACGACTGGTTATTCAAGAACGTCCCCAATGACTAGGTGGGGAAGGCGTGCGACAATGGTGGTCGTTGTGTTGTTCGCGCTAAGGAGTTGCCATGTTGTTGTGTCCTGTTTGCCATGAGCCGTTGGTGGATGACGAACGTGGTGCTGCATGCGCGGGTGGACACCGGTTTGACCGTGCGCGCGAGGGCTATCTATATCTGCTGCGCTCGTCCAAGAGCGGCGACTCCATGGGCGATCCCAAGTCGCAGGCGCGCAGCCGTCGTGACTTTCTAAACCGTGGCTACTATGCGCCGTTGCGCGATGCAATGGTCGAGCTGGTGCGCAAGCAGGTGTCTGGGCGCGCCGCGTCTGTGAACGGCCCCATGACGCTGCTCGATATTTGCTGCGGCGAGGGCTACTACACCAGCGCCATGGGCGCGGTGCCGGGGGTGGATGCTTACGGTTTCGACCTGGGCAAAGAGATGGTGCGCCTTGCCGCCAAGCGCAGCGACGCGACCTACTTCGTGGCCAACATGAAGGATATCCCCGTGGCTAATGGCGCCTTCGATATGGTGACCGAGCTCTTCGCTCCCTTTAACGAGCGTGAGTTTGCCCGCGTGCTGGCGCCAGAGGGCTCGCTCTACACCGTGGTGCCGGGCGCCCGTCATCTGTTTGGGCTCAAGGAGGTACTCTACGACACGCCGTACCTTAACGATGAGAAGCTGCCGAAGACCACCGAGCTCGAGTTGGCCGGAACGCAGCGGGTGTCTGCGAACATTACGCTTCGGACCCAGGCCGACATCGAAGCCGTATTTCAGATGACGCCCTACTACTACCGCACGCGCCCCGCCGACAAAGAGCGCCTGGCAAACCTCGACATCCTCCAAACCGATATCGACTTCATCGTCGCCGAGTACCGCCACAGCTAACAACCTGCCAAAAAGGGACAGGTTTATTTTGGTAGGTTTTATCTGGGCAAACGTAAAGGGCCGACCGCGGAGATGCGCGATCGGCCCTTTTTAGTTGCTTGGCTGCAGAGGTTATGAGAAGCGAGCGCTTACAGGCGGTCCTTGTTCTCGGCCTTAACGGCGTGTGCCTGCTGGACAAAGAACAGGTCGTACACCACGATGACAAAGGCGCCATAGTTGATGGCGTCGCCGCCAAACGCGGGAAGCGTGAGCACCGCTTGGGCAAGCGTGGCGACCGCGGCAACAATACCGAGCTTAAACGCGCCGTCCACCTGCGAAGGCTTGTTGGCGCCCTTGACACCGGCGACGCCTGCGGCAAGGTCGACGAGACCCTTGGCGATAAGCACGACCGCTGCGAGCGTGGCGTACGAACCGTACGTGGAATCGAGACCGCCCGTGGCGATACCGACGCCGGCGGTGACGAGGCTGGCGATGCCCAAAACAAAGTAGATGAGAGCAAGGATTTTGAGAGTCTTGCGAGTGAAGCTCATGGCTGGTCCTTTCGATACGAGTACGCCAACTTGGCGCACCCAATGTACTGCACATATGGTGAAGCACATTGTAGTTCAACGGGGCGATGCATGCGTTTGAAAGCGTCTCTTGCCTGTGCGGTCCAACCTTTCAAAAAGGAAAGCTGGGCGTAAGCCAAATCGATGGCAGCGTATGCGCGGCGCTGCGATGATGGGGCCATGGTAAGAGCTAGACCGAAGGAGGAACCATGATGTACGGAGCAGAACAGGTACGTGAGGCGCGGTCGTTGGGAAGGCGCATGAGTGATTCCGTGATCGCTACTGTGTGCACGGGATTGATGGCGGTGCTTTGTATTGCGATGCTGTGGGCCATGTCGCATGTGGGACAATAGCGGACGGTTGGGTGCCGACACAAACGGTGCTCACGTATTCGTTTTGCTTGCTAAGGAGTACCCATGGGCGTCGTCGATCCCTTTTCTGTTGCTCGGTCCGCGGGGCTTGAGCTGATCGGGAAGTCCGAGGGCCTCACACTCACCGACGGCACGATGGAGCTGCGTGCCGATTTTGGCCGCATGCTTCCACGGCTCAAGCAGGGCCGTCTGCAGCAAGAACTGCTGGTAAAGGCTGTGCGCGCAAAAGGCATCGAGAGCCCATGGGCGATTGACGCCACGGCAGGCTTTGGCGAGGATTCGCTGCTGCTGGCGGCCGCGGGCTTTACCGTCGATCTGTATGAGCAGGATTGCGTGATCGCGGCGCTCCTCAAGGATGCTTTGGATCGCGCGGCAGATGATCCGGCGCTTGCGACAGCCGTGGCGCGCATGCGCTTACATGCGGGCGAGGACAGCATTGCCGGCCTTTACCATACAGCTGAGCTGATCGGGCGGGGCGAGCTCACCGCTCCCGACGTGGTGTATCTGGACCCCATGTTTCCCGGACGCACCAAGAGCGCGGCGGTTAAAAAGAAATTCCAACTCTTGCACCATCTGGAGCAGCCGTGCGCCGATGAGGAGACGCTGGTTGAGGCTGCGCTTGCGGTGCACCCGCGCAAGTTGGTTATCAAGCGGCCGGTGAAGGGGCCACTGCTTGCCGGTGTTAAGCCGAGCTATCAACTTGCGGGCAAGGCCGTTCGTTACGATGTCTTGGTGCCGCCGCGCCCGTAGCTTGCGTGCGATGGTTGGCGCTCCGTCGGTGCCGTGCCGATGCGGTGCCTATTTCCAAGGGTGCGATGTCAGGTGCCAGCCGCCGCAGTATTCGCATTTGTAGCAGGCCAAACCGCGCCGCCCGCGGCTTTCGCAGTCGGCCATAACTGCCTCGGCCTCGGCGCGCGTGTCGTAACGGTTTTTGCGTTCGCACGACTTGTAGCGCCAGGCCTCATCGCGCTCGGCGTCCAGGGCGTCGCGGCGCTCGTCTTCGCGCGCAAACAGGTCGCTCATATCGCCGCCCGTGGCAGCGCCCAAAAACTCGCTTTTGGCTTTTGACCAAGCGGCTCGCTTTTTGCTCCCCATCTGCTTCGTGCCCCTCTCCAAACGCTGGTATCATTGCCCAATCAAAGTGATACCAATAAACGTGAGGTCGCCGCGTGATGATCAGAAAAACCCTCGATACCGACATTCCCGCCGTCATTGCTATCTATGACGCGGCCCGCGCTTTTATGCGCGCGCATGGCAACGCCACGCAGTGGCCCGAGGGCACGCCTTCTGCCGAGCAGCTGGCTGCCGATATCGC
>CAJMSG010000112.1:0-6131 GCA_905216105.1 uncultured bacterium
AGCTTTTGCATGGTACCTGCCTTAGGGTGGCGCCGGGGCGCCGTGGGGATGACAAACTCAGCAAGTTTAGCCAATCCGCGCAGGCGGGGCTAGGCGCGCTCCTCGATAGCACCGTTTCTATATGCATCGAGCAGTTGGCGCAGGTCCTGGATCTGGCTGCGAATCTTGACGCCGGTATCGGTGTCGCTCACCATGCGGCGACGGTCTGCTTGGTCAAAACGGTTGGTCTCGCTTTCGATGTCCACGTTGCGCGTGAGCGCCTCGGCGACGGTGGTAAAGGCCTGATGTGACTTGAGGCGGCAGCCGCGCGAGCTCGAGATGAGCGTGTAGCCGGCGATGCCTGTTTTGGGATGGTAGGCGCGACAGAAACCGCCATCGATGACCAGCAACTTACCGTTGGCGCGGATGGGCTGCTCGCCTTTGGTGGTCTTGACCGGGGTGTGGCCGTTGATGATGTGGCCCGTCGGCGAGCAGGCCATGGGTGTGACGCCAAACTCGCGCATGATATCGTCGCAAACGGACGAGGACGTGGTGAGCGTATAGTACGGGTCCATCGGCTCGACCCACGTGCTCTTGTCGGCGATGTAGGCGCGCTCGAACGTGCGCACCACGCGTCCGCTGGCGGGTGAGTTAAAGCCGATCCACAGGTACCACATCCAGTCGAGGGCATCGCGGTCGCCGACGCGCCAGGCACGGCGCGCGATATGGTCGCAAAAATCAAAATAATCGCGGCCGGCATGCCAGGTGCCCAGGCAGTTCATGCTGCTAAAGGTGCCGTCTTCGTTGAGCGGCACGCAGCCGTGGAAGAGCAGATTGCCGTTGGCGACCTTATACATGGAGCCGTGGGTATAGAGGAAATCGATGTGGCGATGCAAGTGATCGGCGGTGACAAACTCGGACACGAGTTTGTCGATGATGTGCTGCTCCTCGGGCGTGAGCGTGTAGGGGTCCGCCGGATCGACGGTGGGGAAGTCGTTGGTCGTGAGCGGCCACACGCTGCCGTCGGCAAGCGTGACTGTGCCGGCGTCGTGATCGATCTTGTCGAGCAGCAGGCGGTCGGTCATGTCGAACTCGGGGTGGCGCTGGATAATCTGGCCCTCGAGCTTAAAGAGCAGGACGTTGATGGCTTTAATCAGCGGGCTGATGGGCTCACCGGCGGTATAGGTGGCATCGGCAAAGGCGACAAGCTCGCGCAGCGAGATGCCGTAGTCGTTCTCAAGGATCTCGTAATTGTCGTAGCGCAGGTTGTTGCGCAGCACCGTGGCGATGCAGGCGGGCTCGCCGGCGGCGGCGCCCATCCACAGCAGGTCGTGGTTGCCCCACTGAATGTCGAGCGAATGGTAGGTGAGCAGGCGGTCCATAATCTTGGCCGCACCGCCGCCGCGGTCGAAGATATCGCCCACCAAGTGCAGGTGGTCGACGGCCAGGCGCTTGATGAGCGAGGCGAGCGACTCGATAAAGTCGTCGGCGCTTGCGGTGTCTAGAATGGACTCCACGATGCGCTCGTGATAGCGCACACGATAGTTGTTCTCATCCGGATGCGTGTGCAGCAGCTCGTCGATGATGTAGGCGTAATCGCGCGGGATGGCCTTACGCACCTTGGAGCGCGTATAGCGGCTCGAAAGCGAGCGGGCAACCACAATGAGCCGGTCGAGCATTGTCTTGTACCAGGTGGGGGAGTCCTCGTGCTGGCTGCGGACCAGCTCGATCTTCTCGCGCGGGTAGTAGATGAGCGTGCACAGCTCGCCCTTTTCGTCAAAGGTGAGTGTGTCGCCAAAGATCTCGTCGACATGTTCGCGCACGACGCCCGAGCAGTTGTTGAGGATGTGCATAAAGGCTTCGTACTCGCCGTGCACGTCGCTCATAAAATGCTCGGTGCCTTTGGGCAGGTTGAGAATGGCCGAGAGATTGATGATCTCGGTAAACGCGGATTGCTCGGTGGGAAATTGTCTCGACAGCAGACGCAGATACTTAAAGTCTTGCGGATTGCGATCGAATGCGACCATGAAACACCTTCCAATATGGTTGGTAAAACTGATAAACATCGTCAAACGTTTATCAGTATGCGCCGGCTTTGTTTCGATTTAGTGCCGGTGGCTGAATTGTCGGCTGAACGGTTTGCTAAATCGATTTAGTTGAGGTTGATGTGTCGGTTAAGTGGAGACGAAAGGGATGATTTTGCCCATGTTGGCGCATGGCGGGGATGGGGATGTTGATGATAAAGATATTCAATGCCAATGGTTCGAATTGGTAAATAGTGGACATTTGTATCGTATTTAGGCTTGCTGTGCGATAATTTGCGTAGCAATACTTAAGGAGCCTCATATGAGTGATTTTGTCCTGACCTGTGAATCCGCCGCCGATCGAACCCGTGAGTTCTTTGCGTCGCGCAATATCCCTGTCGTGTGTTTTCATTACGAGATTGATGGTGTTGTCCATGCGGACGATCTGTACCAGTCGATTTCACCGGACGAGTTTTTTGCTCAGATTGCCGCGGGTGCCATGCCCAAGACGTCTCAGGTGAGCGTGGGTGAGTACGAGGAGTTTTGGGAGCCGTTTGTTGCCGAGGGTAAAGACGTGCTGCACCTTACGTTGTCGTCGGGTATTTCGGGCACGTATGGATCGGCCTGCGTTGCGGCGCAGATGCTCGCGGATCGCTATCCCCAGGGCGGCAAGGTGCGCGTCATCGATTCGCTGGGGGCGTCTTCGGGCTTTGGCCTGTTGCTGGAATATGCTGCCGACGTGCGCGATAGCGGGGCTTCGCTCGACGAGACGGCCGCTTGGATTGAGGAGCATAAACTCAACCTTCACCACTGGTTCTTCTCGACCGATCTGTCGAGCTATCTGCGCGGCGGTCGCATTTCGGCCGCGAGCGCAATCATCGGCACGGCGCTTAAGATTTGCCCACTTATGACGGTTGATTGCGAAGGTGGGCTGTCGCCACGTGAGAAGATTCGCACTAAGAAGCGCGCGATTTCCGAGATGGCTAAGGCCATGATGGCACACGTGCAGGACGGTGCGGATTATTCGGGTAAGTGCGTCTTGTCCCATTCGGCGTGCCGTGAGGATGCCGAGGCCGTTGCGGCGCTGATTGAGGAACAAGTTCCGCAGCTCAAAGGCAAGATTGAGATCAACAATATCGGTGCTCTGATCGGTTCGCACACCGGACCTGGTACGGTGGCGCTCTTCTTTATGGGCGATAAGCGCGTGGATTAGCGTTTGTGAGCTGGCTGACGGTTTTAACGGCTGCTTTTGTTCCTCCTGACATTTGATAACAGAAAAAGGCCCGTCCCGTTGTTTGCGGGGCGGGCCTTGCTGTTGCGGTTAGCGTTTCTTTCCGCGGAAGAAGAAGCCGTGCAGCGAGGGCTTGAGTCCACGGTTGGCGCGACGCTCCTCGATATGATCGTGGATCGAAGCGACGCGCTCGATGACTTCGTCGGGGATCGGCACGTCGGGATTCATGTTCTCGACCTGGCTGACCTCGGCGGCGGCGACCTGGTCGATAATGGGCACATCGTCGTGCGAGATGACGGGCGTGGCGTCTTCCTTCATCTTGCGGTAGCGCTGCATCATGTCGGTCTGCAGCTGTTGGGCCGAAGGCGGCGTCCAAATGATGGCGTTGGCACCGGCGGCGATGGTCTCGCGGATGCTCTCGGGCGTCTTGCCGCCCGGTGCGATGAGCGGCAGGTTGGGATAGTGCTCGCGCAGTTCACGCAGGACCTGGGGCGTGTTTTTGCCGGCGGCGATGTTGAGAATCTTGGCTCCGGCGCGCACTTTGGCATGCGCATCATCGTCGCAACGTACGACCGTGGCGATGACGGGGATGTCGGCGATGTTGGTGATGTGCTCGACCATCTCGGCAGTGGCGGGGGAGTTGACCACGCAGCCCGCCGCGCCCTGCATCTCGGAGACGGCTGCCATCTGTACGGAGCGCTTACCGGTGGTGGTGCCACCACCAACGCCCACAAAGACCGGGCACTCGGCAACGGTCAGCAGCGCCTGCGTAATGGCGGGCTGCGGCGTGAAGGGGTAGACGGCAAACACGGCGTCGGCATTGGAGTTGCGGATGACCGCGACGTCGGTGGTGTAGATGAGCGACTTGATGCGGCGGCCAAAGAGCGTAAAGCCGCTGGCCTCCTCGATCTCGTCGGGCATGCGGAGGGCCGCCTTGCGCAGGCGCCCGTCGATGGGCAGGGGCTCCATGGGGAGCAGTCCGTTGGGGGTCACGGCTACCTGGGGCTCGGTGAATTCGTCTGCGAGCTCGACCTCGGAAAAATCGACCGAGGCGACGATGTCCTCGTGAACCTCGGCAGGAACATCGATGGGGGCCTGGTCGTTAGTCGCGGCAGGCGCGTCGAAGGAGCTGGTGCCGACAAAGGCGTCGACGCGCTCGTTTAGATCGTTGAGAGTATCCATGGACGCTCGATTCTATGCGATGGTGGCCGGCAGGGTGCTGGCAGCGTTGTGATTGCTAAATCGTTTGACGAGTTGATTTTTCCCCGCCGCGCCATCCGTTAGACCGAAGGGCCGGCGAACGTGAAGGAGCTGTGGTGGCGGGTATTGAGGTGCTATCTTGAATGTCCCGTTTAAAAGAGAGGTGACGCGGAATGGAATTCACAGCAATGTTGGGCTCGATTGGCCTGTGTGTGGGCGCAATCGTAGCCGCCGCGGTCATCTACTTTGTGGTTACGGCCTTTAAGGGCAAAAGAGCCGAGCGCAAGGAACGCGAGGCACTTAAGCAGCACCGTGACCAGCAGGACAAGCGCGCACGGAGATAGTTTGTTGAGTTTTGAATCCGTGCGCTAGCTGCGTTTTCGGATCAGGGCGATATAGAAGCCCTCAAAGTCGCGGCTGGGCGGAATGGTCAGCGTGCCGGGCATGCCGTTGGCGACGGACGAGACGTGGCCGGCGGCGATGGCCTCGGTGAGGGCGTTGCTCTCGACGCGCGGCTCTTCGCCAGCTTCCTGAGCACGGCGCGTTTCGCTTTCGCTCGGCGTGCCATCGAGGGGGATAAGCTCGCAGTCCATGTGCTTGTCGAGGGCCTCTTGCAGGGCGTCCTCGTTTTCCTGCGGCAAGATCGAACACGTCGAATAGACGAGCGTGCCGCCCGGTTTGAGGGCTCCCATGGCGCGGTCCAGAAGCGCGCGCTGCGAGCGGGCGCACTTGCCGAGCAACTGCTCGGTGAGGCCGCGCAGACTCTTCTCGTTGCCGCTGATGACGGTGCCCGTGCCGGTGCAGGGAGCGTCGAGCAGGATGCGGTCAAAGCGGAAGAACTCGTCGAGCTCGCGTGCGTCGATGCGCATGACAGGCACGTTTTTTGCGCCTTGGCGGTGGAGGTTGGCTTCGAGCTTCTCGGCGCGGGGAATGCTCATCTCGCAGGCCGTGAGGTGTGTCTGGCCCTGGGTGAGGGCGGCGATCTGCGTCGTCTTGCCACCGGGGGCCGCGCACATGTCCAGGATGTCCTCGCCGGCCTGAGCGCCCAGGACCAACGGCGGCATCATGGACGACAGGCTCTGCAGATAGATTTTGCCGTCGCGGTAGATGTCGAGGTCCCACAGGTCGGAAACCTGGGCCTCGGGCAGAATAAAGGCATCCCGGTACCAGGTAACGGTTTGGTGCGCGATGCCGGCCTCGTCGAGTGCGGTGGCGACGTCCTCGGCGGTCGCCTTGAGCGTGTTGGCGCGCAGTGTGACCGGGCGTGTGGCCGCGGCGCCAAAGCCCTCGATCATGAGCTGAGCATCGGTGGGGGCATAGGCGCCGGCGACCGTGTCGACCATAAAGCGCGGCAGGTCGGCGGCGCAGGGAAGGGCGGCAAGCTGGTCGGAAAGCTCGGTAGCGGCAAACTGCCTGAGCTTGAGCTCGGGCTTAACCTGCTTTTTCTGCTTACGACGACGCGGCTTGGACATCCGTCTTTCCTTCCCATTCCATTAAAGGTAGTCAATTTGGGACGGGGCTATTTTAGCTACCCGTCCGTTTCGGCAGGCGTTGCAGTTAAATTTGGGACGGGTAGCTAAAATAGCCCCGTCCCAAATTGACTACTCTGCCTTGGCGTTGGCCTAGTACTGGCTCTCGTGCTTGCTGAAGAAGTCGAAGCGCGGGGGCAGCGGCTTTACGCGGTGCTCGCCGGGCTT
>CAJMSG010000113.1:0-6066 GCA_905216105.1 uncultured bacterium
CTCGACCACGTGAAGAAGGCCCGCGCCTTCCACCAGTCGTTCCCCCAGTACACCGTCACTCCGCTTGCCCGCCTGGATGGCCAGGCCGCGCGCCTGGGCCTGTCCAACCTGTGCGTTAAGGACGAGAGCTATCGCTTTGGCCTCAACGCCTTTAAGGTCCTGGGCGGTTCGTTTGCCATGGCCAACTACATTGCCGACGAGACCGGCAAGGACGTTGCCGAGTGCACCTTCGATTACCTGACCTCCGATCAGCTTGCCAAGGACTTTGGCCAGGCTACCTTCTTTACCGCCACCGACGGCAACCATGGCCGCGGCGTGGCATGGGCTGCCAACAAGCTGGGCCAGAAGGCCGTCGTGCACATGCCCAAGGGTTCCACCAAGCCCCGCTTCGATAACATTGCCGCCGAGGGCGCCACGGTGACCATCGAAGAGGTCAACTATGACGAGTGCGTGCGCATGGCCGCCGCCGAGGCCGACGCCTGCGAGCGCGGCGTCATCGTTCAGGACACCGCCTGGGAGGGCTACGAGAAGATCCCTTCCTGGATCATGGAGGGCTACGGCACCATGGCTTCCGAGGCTGCCGAGCAGCTGCGCGAGATGGCCATCAACCGCCCGACGCACGTGTTTGTCCAGGCTGGCGTGGGTTCGCTCGCCGGCGCCGTGGTGGGCTACTTCACCAACCTGTATCCCGATAACCCGCCCACCTTCGTCGTGGTTGAGTGCGCGCCTGCCGCCTGCCTGTACAAGGGCGCTGCCGCCGGCGACGGCGATCCGCGCATCGTGGACGGCGACATGCCCTCCATCATGGCCGGCCTGTGCTGCGGCGAACCCAACATTCTGGGCTGGGATATCCTGCGCAACCACACCACCGCCTTCGTGTCCTGCCCCGACTGGGTCACCGCTCGCGGCATGCGCACCCTGGGCGCTCCCGAGAAGGGCGACCCGCGCGTCATCTCCGGCGAGTCCGGCGCTGTGACCACCGGCCTGGTCGAGACCCTCATGCTCGATCCCGAGTACGCCGAGCTCAAGGAGCTCATCGGCCTGGACAAGACGAGCTCCGTGCTCTGCTTCTCCACCGAGGGAGATACCGATCCGGATCAGTACCGTCGCATCGTCTGGGAGGGCGAGTACCCGACCTGCTAGCAGGTCTAACCTGGCCGGGCAGTGGAGCATATGTTTACTCCCTGCTCGGACAGTCCTGCTCGCACGGAGAGCACATTAAGTGCTCTCCGGCTCGTGCGGAACTCGCGACGGAGTAAACATATGCTCCACTGCCCTACGTTAACTTGCTTGCCGGGTGCTCGACCTCACGCTGCTTGGCACAAGTGATCTATCTGAGAGAAATCCACCTGTAGGTAAACCCTTGTAGAAAGGTTGACTGTTATGACTAAAGAACTCGATTTTGATGCCATTAAGGCTGCTGCTGAGTCCCATCGTGCTGATATGACGCGTTTTCTTCGCGCAATGATTAGCCACCCCTCTGAGTCCTGCGAGGAGGGCGAGGTTGTCGCTTGCATCAAGGCCGAGATGGAGAGCCTTGGCTATGACGAGGTCAAGGTCGACGGCCTGGGCAACGTCATGGGCTTTATGGGCGAGGGCGACAAGATCATCGCCATCGACTCCCACATCGACACCGTCGGCATCGGCAACATCGAGAACTGGGACGCCGATCCCTATGAGGGCTACGAGACCGACGAGATCATCTACGGCCGCGGCGGCTCCGACCAGGAGGGTGGCATGGCTTCTGCTACCTACGCTGCCAAGATGATGAAGGACATGGGCCTCATCCCCGAGGGCTACAAGATCATGGTCGTCGGCACCGTCCAGGAAGAGGACTGCGACGGCATGTGCTGGCAGTACATCTACAACAAGGACGGCATTAAGCCCGAGTTCGTCATTTCCACCGAGCCCACCGACGGCGGCATCTATCGCGGTCACCGCGGCCGCATGGAGATCCGCGTCGACGTTCACGGCACCTCCTGCCACGGCTCCGCTCCCGACCGCGGCGACAACGCCATCTACAAGATGGCCGACATCATCGCCGACGTCCGCGCCCTCAACAACAACGGCTGCGACGAGTCGACCGACATCAAGGGCCTCGTCAAGATGCTCGACCCCAAGTACAACCCCGAGCACTTCGAGGATGCCCGCTTCCTGGGCCGCGGCACCTGCACCGTCAGCCAGATCTTCTACACCAGCCCCAGCCGCTGCGCTGTCGCTGACTCCTGCGCCATCTCCATCGACCGTCGCATGACCGCCGGCGAGACCTGGGAGTCCTGCCTGGACGAGATCCGCAACCTGCCGGCCGCCAAGAAGTACGGCGACGACGTGAAGGTCTCCATGTACATGTACGACCGTCCGTCCTGGACCG
This sequence comes from uncultured bacterium, assembly GCA_905216105.1. Taxonomy (GTDB): domain Bacteria; phylum Actinomycetota; class Coriobacteriia; order Coriobacteriales; family Coriobacteriaceae; genus Collinsella. Next base: position 2,372 of record CAJMSG010000113.1, read on the forward strand.
GCGAGGTTTACGAGACCGAGGCTTACTTCCCCACGTGGATCAACAAGGAGACCGCTCCGCACGTCAAGGCCCTCGTCGACGCCCACAAGGCCATGTTCGGTGACGAGCGCATCGGCTGCGAGCCCAGCATGGACAAGCGCACCGGTCGTCCGCTGTGCGACAAGTGGACCTTCTCCACGAACTGCGTTTCCATCCAGGGCCGCTATGGCATCCCCTGCGTCGGCTTTGGCCCGGGTGCCGAGTCTCAGGCTCACGCTCCCAACGAGGTCACCTACAAGGACGACCTGGTCACCGCTGCCGCCATGTATGTGGCTGCCCTGAACCTCTACGATCCGAGCCAGGCCGATGGCGACGCCACCGTGTTCCGCGCCGGTCTGACCAACAACAAGATCGACTAGTCCCATTCCTTGATCTTGTTGAGCCGGGGGCCGCTCGTGTCCCCGGCACTCCCCGTTGACTTGGGGCCCGCGGTCGTTATCTCCCATGCTTCCTCAACGGTAGCGGGTCCTCGTCATAGTGCTCTGCATGTTCTAGCCACACGCGCATGCCGGAGCACATCTACTCATTGCGATCGTTTCATCTTTGGAAAGGACATTTACATGGACGCCAAGTTTACCGAGCTCGTCGAGCAGCTGAACGGCCTCGATTTTAAGGGCATGTACGGCAGCGACTTCCTGCACACCTGGGACAAGACCACCGATGAGCTCAAGGCTCTCTACATCGTCGCCGACGCCCTGCGCGAGCTGCGTGAGAACAACGTTTCGTCCAAGATCTTCGACTCGGGTCTGGCTGTCTCCCTGTTCCGCGACAACTCCACCCGTACGCGCTTCTCCTTCTCTAAGGCCGCCAACCTGCTCGGCCTTGAGCTGCAGGACCTGGACGAGAAGAAGTCCCAGATCGCTCACGGCGAGACCGTCCGCGAGACCGCTACCATGATCTCCTTCATGGCCGACGTCATCGGCATCCGCGACGACATGTACATCGGCAAGGGCGACGCCTACATGGCCGAGGTCTCCGAGTCTGTCCAGCAGGCCTACGAGGACGGCGTTCTGGATCACCGTCCCACGCTCATCTCCCTGCAGTCCGATTCCGACCACCCCACGCAGTCCTCTGCCGACATGCTCTACCTCATCAACGAGTTTGGCGGCCTCGAGAACCTCAAGGGCAAGAAGGTTGCCGTTACCTGGGCCTATTCGCCCTCTTACGGCAAGCCGCTGTCCTGCCCGCAGTCGCTGATCAGCCTGCTGCCCCGCTTTGGCATGGACGTCACCCTGGCTCACCCCGAGGGCTACGACCTCATGCCCGAGGTCGTCGAGCGCGCCAAGGGCTACGCCGCCGAGTCCGGCACCACCTTTAAACAGGTCAACACCATGGCCGAGGCCTTCGAGGGCGCCGACATCGTGATCCCCAAGAGCTGGGCTCCGTTTGCCGCCATGGAGAAGCGCACCAACCTGTACGCCGAGGGCGACGACGCCGGCATCGCGGCGCTCGAGAAGGAGCTGCTCGCTCAGAACGCCACCCATCAGGATTGGTGCTCCACGACCGAGCTCATGGAGAAGACCGCCAACGGCCAGGACACCATCTTTATGCACCCGCTGCCCGCCGACATCTCCGGTGTCTCTTGCGAGCACGGCGAGGTCAACGCCGACGTCTTCGACATGCACCGCGTGGGCATGTACAAGGAGGCCAGCTACAAGCCGTACGCCATCGCAGCCATGATGTTCCTGCAGAAGGTTGCCGATCCCGCCGCTACCCTCAAGGCCCTCGACGAGCGCAACACCGCCCGTTGGTTCCAGGCCTAAAGCTGGGTTGAGAAATGGCTAAGCGTATTGTTGTCGCCCTGGGCGGAAACGCCCTCGGCGCCAACCTTCCCGAGCAGATGGAGGCCGTCAAGACGACTTCCAAGGCTATCGTCGACCTGATCGAGGAAGGCAACGAGGTTGTCGTCGTGCATGGCAACGGCCCCCAGGTGGGCATGATCGCCAACGCGATGGCAGAGCTCACGCGCTCTAACCCTCAGAAGTACATCCCCTGCCCGCTGTCCGTTTGCGGCGCCATGAGCCAGGGCTACATTGGCTATGACCTGCAAAATGCGCTGCGCGAGGAAATGCTCGACCGCAATATCGACAAGGGCGTCGCCACCGTGCTCACCCAGGTCGAGGTTGCGGCGGACGATCCGGCCTTTGCCGACCCGGTCAAGCCGATCGGTCCGTGGATGAGCGAGGCCGAGGCCAAGGAGCTGGAGGCCGACCGCGGCTATCAGTTTATCCACGACGAGAAGCAGGGCTTCCGTCGCGTGGTTGCCTCGCCCAAGCCCGTGAACATCGTCGAGCTCGACACCATCAAGTCGCTCGTCGAGTCCAACCATGTGGTGATCTCCTGCGGCGGTGGCGGCATTCCCGTCACCAAGGCCCAGGGCAACCACCTTAAGGGCGCTGCCGCCGTCATCGATAAGGACTTTGCGGCCGAGAAGCTCGCCGAGCAGCTCGACGCCGATGCCCTGATTATCCTGACGGCCGTGGAGAAGGTTGCCATTGGCTTTGGCACCGACCACGAGCAGTGGCTCGACACGCTGACCGCGGCTGACGTAAAGCGCCTGTCCGAGGCCAACGAGTTCGGTCGCGGCTCCATGCTGCCCAAGGTTCAGGCCGCCTCGACGTTTGCCGAGAGCAAGCCGGGTCGCACGGCGCTCATCACACTGCTCGAGAAGGCGCGTGACGGTCTTGCCGGCAAGACCGGTACCGCGTTTACCGGCGACGCTGAGTAGGCATATCTGCACCATTGAGGAGGGTGCCCTGCGTCGCGGGGTGCCCTCCTTTGTGCTACAGAGAGCTGAGGGGCGTTCGCTGGAAAAACGAGCGCATGCCTGTTCCGACGGAGTGCGAGCTTGCTATGGTGGGTATAGCAACTATGGTGTCTAAGGCAGCCAGGGGAGGTTTGCGGAGATGAAACTCGGTTGCGTCATTATGGCTTCGGGCGAGGGGAAGCGGTTTGGCTCTAACAAGATGCTTGCCGATATCTATGGCGAGCCGCTGATTGCCCGGACCATCGATTCGGTTCCCCGGGGCTTTGACGTCGTGGTTTCGACGCGTTGGCCCGAGGTCGCCCGGATTTGCGAGGACAAGCATTGCCCGTGCGTGCTGCACGATGGCGAGCTGCGCAGCGAAAGCGTCCGTGCGGGCCTTTCGTGGGGAGTCGAACGCAACTGGAAAGGTTGCCTCTTTTTGCCGGGCGACCAGCCGCTCGTGAGTTCGGATTCTTTTGAGGCTATGGTTCGTGCATTTGACGAGCGTGGCCGCAAGCATCCGGTGCGTCTTGCGTGCAACGGTGAGCCTTCGAGCCCGGTGCTCTTTCCGGCGGAACTGTTCGATGCACTTATGTGTCTTGAGGGCAAGGACGGCGGCGGTTCGATCCTCAAGGACCGTATTGACGTGGTGCTGGTCGAGGCGCGTGCCTACGAGCTGTGGGACGTCGATACCGCCAAGGGACAGCGACGCATAGCGGAGCATATCGCCGCCTGCTCGTATTTTGATCGCGTGGCCAACTGCATCAATCAATAAGGAGCAATTATGATCATCATCAAAAACGGCGCGCTCGTGACGCCCCAGGGGCTTCGCCGCGCCGATCTTGCCATGGATGGCGATAAGATCGTGCGGATCGCCGCGGCGATTGAGCCGGCCGAGGGCGATACCGTC
>CAJMSG010000114.1:0-6049 GCA_905216105.1 uncultured bacterium
GTCGTTCGTCAAATTCGTTGCCTGTCATGGTAGCGCATGGAGAGGACTCCAGCTCAAGCGTACGCCCAGCCCCGCAACAAAAACGCCAGATAGAACTGGACTCGCCGGCTTCGCCAAAATCTCCCCGTCACGTCGGACGCCGCAACCACGGAAAGCTCCCCAAGAAACGGCTATTCCTCAAAAAAGCTCGCAACGTTCAAACGGCTCGTCCACTCTCCTATGGTGTTGGCAAAGCCGACGCGTGTGTACACGCCCGCAAAACGGCCGCGATACAGGTACAGGCCTTCCATATTAGAAGCGGGCGCAAAACCAAGATCATCCACAAGTCCTTTGGGCGCCTCTCCTCGATGCGGCCCATCGACAAGCGTTCCGCGCAAGCAGGGAGTCTGATACTGCTGAGCATACTCCTGCACAATCGCCCCAGCGGCCGCAGCACGAGCAAGCACCTGGGACCATTCCTGTTCCGTGGCATCCAAACCAGCGACAACGCCAACCGCATTGTAGCCGCCGCGCGGCTTGACGATCCATCGGTCCTTTTCGGCAAATCTCGACAACTGGGTGCTTTCGTCCAAAATCTCGGTATAGGGCACATGCTCCCGTACAAACGATTGCTCCTCCGGGCTCAACAAGGACTGACCGGCCCGAGACCACAGAAATGCAAATACGGTCTTAGTCGCACACGGCCACGTTCTAAATCCGCCGACGACGCATGCGAGCCCTTCTTGGGCAGCCTCAATTAAGGCCGAGCGTCCGTCGCACGGCTTATCCCACAGCTCGCCGGTCACCGCGCGCCGCCAAACGCAATCAATAGGACCGGCGGCATCGCACAGCCGCCTAGCACCGCTCTCGTCTTCGCCAATCCGCAGGTCGCGCACATCCGCAAAGCGCGCCACCACACCCCGTCGCCTCATAAGGTCGACAAAATGAGCCGCATCTTCCAAGTCGATGCTTTCCGAATAGTCGACGATTGCCACCGAAGCGGGATATATCTTTGATTGCGGTGCATAGAGCCCCTCGTCAACGCGGGCCCCGTCGTCCGATCGTGCACTATCCTCGGTGCGGCGAGGATGGGCCAGCTTCCACTCTGCATAGGCCTCAAACAATGCGTCTATCCAGCTACCGCACAAATCGTACTGCCGAAAGCCGGGGTGGTCGGATGCAAACTCCTCAAAGGAAGGCGTCATTCGCACTGCCCGACAGACCGCATCGGTCACTACCATTCCGGCACTGCCGTCGGTATTGAGCTCGCAAAACGTATACGAACCGGCATCTTCGTCAAGAAAGATATCAACACGCGCAAGGGGAATTTGGCAATCATAGCCGGCATCCATAGCGCACAGGTCAGCAAAAGCCGGATCCATGCGAAACCACGCACGCACGGAGGCATCGGAACAAAACGCCCGCGTCACCTTGTCCATAATGCCGTACATGCGCTCGGCGGCCTCCTTAAGAAGCGCCGTCATATCCTTGTCGAATATCTTTGGCGTCAGAGCCCAGGGCGCAGGATCACCATGGTAGAGCGCATGGGTTTGAGACAAGTATTCGTCGCCTTTGCGACGACCAGGTAGGTCACCTTCGCGCGTGCGTACGATGCGTTCAAAATAATCTTCGAGCTCTCGCGTCTTCAATGTTGCCACGTTACCCTCCATTGCTTGATTTTTTGCTCATGCTACGCCAGCACGCACGACTTCGGCGCGCTTGAATAGGCTTCTAAATTAGCAACACATTTTTGCATGAGGCGGCAGGAGGCGACAAATACTCCAGCTCAAGCGCATGCCCAGCCCCGCAACAAAAACGCCAGACGGACGAGTCGCCTGGCGTTATCAGAGTGAGCTATACGCCGAGTCTAATCGTAGACGCCCATTTTAAGCAGTGTGAAGGTCGGGGCGCCGTCACCCTGCTCGACGCGAACCGTGCAAGTCTCGGTACGGCACTCGGACGCATCGGCCTGAATCGCCGCGATGAACTGGTCCCTTGGCAGACCATAGGTGCTCTCGGGGATGTCGGAGGGCAGCAGCGCACCGCCAGCGCTGTAGACCTCATAGGTGAGCTCGTAGATGTTGTCGCCAAGGTCAGTCGCGCCCGTAACGATGGCACACGGCGGGTTGTAATTTCCCTGGCCGTATTCCTGTTTCAGATACAAGTACCCGCCATGCGCTTCGGCTGAATCGGCAAGCATCTGTCCACCCGACCCTTTATCAAAGGTCATGTCGGCATCCGAGAGCGTCAGGCCCGTCAGGCGATTGAGTTCTCTATTGATCACATCAGTCGCCATGCGCTGATAGTGACCATTGTCATAGTCACCCTTCTCGATTCGATACGGCGCGTTGTCAATAAAATGGCACCAGATGAACTTAACCAGCTTGTATTTCTCATCATCCGTAAGTCCGTCAGTCGAATCGAAGTCGCCCGCCTGGTACCGATTTGTATCGAAGTGTTCCTCCGTAAAGTTCGACAGAAAGAGGTTCGCGGCGGCATAGGTTGCCTGGTCGTTGAGGTCGACTTTTACGCTGCTGCCGGTCTGCTCAGGCTCTTCTGCCTCATCCTCGTCGTTGGCAGGCTTCTCCTTGGCGCTTCCCTCGTCCTTGTGCTCGGCCGAGCCCTCGTCGGACCCGAGCACAGTGATCTGCGACGAGTTGCCCTGTCCAAGCGGCCCCAACACGCCGGTCAGTGCCAACGCGGCGCCACCGGCAACGAGCACGCCCGCCACGCACATGCCGACAATCACCGCGCACTTATGCGACTTCTTCTGCACGGGAGGCATCCCTGCCGCCGGCATCGGTGCGGGCTCAGCGGGCGCAGCCGCCGGCGAAGCAGCACCCATGCGCGCCCCGCAGTTCGTGCAAAAATCGGTTCCGTCGGGCATCTCGGAGCCACACTTGGCGCAAAACATATTCGGGCATCCCCTCACAACAAACAGCATCCGTCGCCATCATATTGAGCCCTCGCGACCCAAATGTGTTGCGCAACATTGGCCACAGCCTTCGGACGCCGGCAAAACGTGCCGGGCCCTACCCCGTCACACGCACGCTGGGGCAAAGGTCTGCCAGCGGGCACTCGTCGCACTTGGGCTTACGGGCGTCGCAGATTTCGCGGCCAAAGGTGATCCACTGGTGATTGACCGACTCCCAATACTCGTGCGGCAAGATCTTGAGCAGATCCTGCTCGGTCTTGAGCGGCTCTTTGGCGTGCGTCTTGGGACTCAGCATCAGGCGGTGCGCGATGCGGTTGACGTGCGTATCCACCGCGATGCCTTCCACGATGCCGTACCCCACGTTGAGCACGATGTTCGCTGTCTTGCGCCCCACGCCCGGCAGCTTTACAAGCTCCTTCATGTCGGCCGGTACCTCGCCGCCGTAGTCGGCAACGATCATCTGCGCGGCCTCCACGGCGTGCTTGGCCTTGCTCTTATAAAAGCCGAGTGACTTAATGGTATCGGCCACATCGGCCACGCTCGCCCCCGCCATGGCCTCGGGCGTTGGCCACTGGGCAAACAGCTTCGGCGTCACCTTGTTGACCTGCGCGTCGGTCGTCTGCGCCGAGAGCAGTACCGCAATGAGCAGCCTAAAGGGATTCTCGTGGTCCAAAAAGCACTCGACCGGGCCATAGCGACGGTTGAGGCGCTCGCACACCTCAACGGCGCGCTCGCGTTTGGCGGCATTGGTCTCGCGTGGCATAACGACTCCTCGCTTCAGCGGCATAACAAACCTATGGGCACGATTGTCCCACGTATGGGGTCTTTACGCCTCCAAAAATGCACCGGTCTGGCGGCTCCACAGGCTTGCGTATTCGCCGCCTGCCTCGACGAGCTGCGCATGCGTGCCGTCCTCGACAATCTCGCCGTCCGCCAGCACCACGATGCGGTCGAGCGCCGCCACGGTGGACAGGCGGTGCGCCACCACAATGGAAGTGCGGCCGCGCATCAGGTTCTCGAGCGCCTCCTGCACCAGCGCCTCGGACTCGCTGTCGAGGGCAGACGTCGCCTCGTCGAGCACCAGAATCGGCGCGTCGGTCAGGATAGCGCGGGCGATGGCCACGCGCTGGCGTTGTCCGCCCGAAAGCTTAACGCCGCGCTCGCCCACCATGGTGTCAAAGCCACGGGGCAGGCGGTCGATAAACTCCAGGGCATTGGCCAGGCGCGCTGCCTCGCGAATCTGCTCGTCGGTGGCGTCGGGGCGGCCGTAGGCGATATTCTCGCGAATGGAGCGGTGGAACAGCAGCGCCTCCTGCGGCACGTAGGCAACCTGGCGGCGCAGACTCTGCTGCGTGCAGCGCGAGACGTCCTGCCCGTCCACGAGCACGCGGCCGCCCTGCACGTCGTCCAGGCGCAGCAACAGCTTGGTGAGTGTCGTCTTGCCCGAGCCCGATTTGCCCACCAGGCCCACGCGCTGGCCCGCCGCCACATGGAGCGTCAGGTCGTCGAACACGTTCTCGCCCGCCGCGGCGTCACGGTATGCAAAGCTCAAGTGCTCAAAATCGATCGCGCCCTCGCGCACCTTAAGCTCGGGAGCGTTCTCGTCGTCTGCCACCAGACGTGGCTCGTCCAGCACGCGTGTCATCTCGGCCGCGTCGCCCAGCGCGCGGTTGATGCGCTGCATCATGGAACTCACGTAGTTCAGACGCATGGTGAGGTTGTACGTATAGGTAAAGATCATGACGAGCGCGCCGGCCGAAATGCCAAACCACGCGTTGCCGCCCGCCACGAACACACTCACCACGGCCATGGTGATAACGATAAGGCCCGAGGTCGTAAAGTTGCGCTGCATCATGGCGTGCATCGAAACCGTCTCGGCGTCGCGCGCGGCGCGGTCGGCAGCATCGAACAGGTCGCGCTCAAAGTCCTCGCGCCCGCAGGTCTTGACGGCCAGGATGTTCGTGACCGCGTCGGATAGCACGCCCGACAGCTTGTTCTGTGCGGCGGACGTCGCGGCCGAAAGCGGCATGATGCGTTTGTACATAAGCCAGACAAACGCGATGTAGACGACCATGATGCCCACAAGGATCACGGTAAATGTGGGCACCACCGGGGCGAGCGCCGCTACCGTGCAGATGACCGAGGTGATAGTGGGGATGAGCGAATACACCGTCACGTCCACCAGCCCCGTGTAGCCGCTCATAAAACGACTCGTCTGGCTCACAAGCGATCCGCCAAATCGGCTGGTGTGGAATGTCATGGATTGATTGGAGAGCGTGTCAAAGCACAGGCGTGCCAGGTGGTAGTTGCCCGCAATCTCGAGCTTGTAGACAGTGTAGTCCTGCAGCTTGGAGAGGATCTGGCCTACCAGGTTAACGAGCACGAGCGCCAGAATGTAAGGGCCAAAGACCTCAAACACCTGGTCGCCTGCCACGGGGCCGGCCTGGACGCGGTCGACGATAAGCGCCATCACGTAGGTGTTGGCAAACGTAAGCAAAAAGATATAGCCCGCCGACGAGAATACCGAGAGAAAGACGATCAGCGGCTGCGTGCACGTGACATCCCAAAAACGCCGCAACGTGCGGCGCACGGTGGAGCGTTTGAGCGGACTGGTGCTTCTCTGAGACATGGGCTTCCTTTCGCATCTGATAGGACGAAACGCCATTGTTGCACACCGAAGTGCGCTTCAGGCACGCACGACGCGAAAAGCGCCCGCGCCCCGCTTTTACGCCGACGCCCCGCCGTCCGTTGCGGCTAGCCCTCGTCTTCCTGGCCCGCGAGTAAGCCTGCGGACTCCAAGCCCAGAATCGCGTCGACCTCCTCGGCATCCTCCAGCGCATCGATGTCCTTGAGTTTGCGCTCCATAACGTTGGTGCGCGTGGTGATAATGCCCTCGACCGTCTTGCCCGCAGTCTCGATCTGCTGTTGGGCGCGGCGTAGCGCCGCCTGATAGCGCGGCAGCTCAGCCTTGACGGCGGAAAGCACGCGCAGCACGTCATCGGTGCGTTTTTGCAGCCTAAACGTCTGGTAGCTCATCTGCAGACTGTTGAGGATGGCGGCCATGGTGCTGGGGCCGGCAACGTTGACGTGATAGTCGCGGCCCAGGGTCTCGATAAGCCCGGGGCGACTGACGAC
>CAJMSG010000115.1:0-5939 GCA_905216105.1 uncultured bacterium
AAGCACAGGCGACAAGCATGCGGAATCTATTAAGCACGAAAAGCTCCAAGCGAATACAAGGACGGAGTGAAACACAAAACGATGGAATTATCGCGCCAAGCCGCACTACGCGGAAAGCTCAAAGCCGTACTTAGCCCAAATCTTCTGAGCCTTCTTGTTGGTCAGGCAAAAGTCGATAAACGCCTTGGCCTCGTCGGCGTGCTCGGAGCTCTCGGCAACGGCACCCGGGTACACGATGGGCTTGTGCGAATCCTCGGGGCACACGAAGGCCTCCTCGATGCCGTCGTAGCGGAAGATATCGGAGCTGTAGACAAAACCGGCCACGCAGTCGCCTGTGGACACATAGGCGGCGGCGGTACCAACTTTGTCGGCCAGGGCCACCTTGTCGGCGATCTCGGGAGCATACTCGCCATCGTCGCCCTCGGTGCCGGTGTAGAGGCCCACGGAGGCCAGGGCCTGGTTGGCGTACTTGCCGGCGGGAACGGTCTTGGCGTCGCCGATGGCGATCTTGCCGTCCAGATTCGCGACGTCGGCGATGACCTCGACCTTGGTGTCGGAGCCCTCGGCGCGAATGATCACGAGATCGTTGACGAACATATCCTCACGGGTGTCGGCGTCGACGAGCTCGGCGGCCTCGGCGTCGTCCATGGTGCCCTTGGAAGCGGTGATGAGCACGTCGACCGCAGCACCGGCGCGCATCTGCTCGACAAGGTCGCCGGACGCTTTGAACTGCGTGTCGGCAAACGTGGTACCGGTCTGCTCGGTGTAGAGCTCCTGAACCTCGGGCAGAGCCTTCTCGAGCGAGTTGGCGGCAAAGACCTGCAGCTCGACAGCCTTCTTCTTAGAGGAAGACTTGGCGGAGCCGGCATCGGAGCCAGCGGGCTCGGACGTCTTGTTGCCCGAGCAGCCAGCAAGGCCAAAGCCGGCGGCAGCGGCAGCAGAAAGCGAGACAAAACCGCGGCGTGAAACCATATCGAACATATTCAACCCTTTCGGACCTTGTGCCCGGGTACCCCACCGCGGGCTTTAAACTGCAATCAGATTATACTTCTACGAGAATAATGATAGTGAGAAATTATTCTCGCCAGAGAATATAGTTTCGAGTTGCCGTGCACCTTGGCGTCGCTTCGGCGGAAAACAAAAGCGGAGCAGCCGTTCTGGTCGCCCCGCCGCAGGTAAACCGCTTAGTTGGTATGTCCGCCGCCCGCCGTCATCTGAGCCGCATGCTCCAGCTGGTCCGCTATGGCCTCCCAGCTTTCGCGGGCGGCCTTTGTAGAACCGGGAAAGTTTACGACAAGTGTATGACCTCGTTGCATGCAAATAGCGCGCGAGAGCATGGCGCGGCGCGTCTTGGTCATCGAGTAGGCACGGATTGCCTCGGCGACACCCGGCACATCACGGTCACAGACGGCACGCGTCGCCTCGGGTGTCACGTCGCGCATCGAAAGACCCGTGCCGCCGCAGGTGAGCACGACATTGGCGTGGCACGCATCGGCAGCTTCCACAATGGCATCACCAATCTCGCTAACGTCGTCGCGCACGACCACATGTGAGGCAACCGTCCATCCCTGCGCCTCGATGAGCTCCTCGAGCGCGGCTCCAGCCTCGTCCTGCGCAAGATCGCGCGTATCCGAGCACGTCACGATCGAAATTTTCAACTCCATAGCGTTCCTCCTATAGCACCGTTCCCTCAGGCAGGTCGACGCGCACGACGTCCACGACGTCGCCCGGCTTGAGCTCACACGGCCCTTCGTCAATACGCAGCAGGCAGTTGGCCCGCTGCATCGTGCCGAGCAGCGCCGAATTCTGCGTCTTGGCCTCGGTCACCAACAGCTCACCGGTCTCGGGGTCGCGCAAAACCGTGGCGCGATCGAAGAAGCGTCGGTCCTGGCGCTTCTTCACGCAGTGCGTCAATATCGCCTGCTGCACGGGACGCGCACCCTCGGCAAAGCCGCGCATCTTGCGGATCGCCGGACGAGCGAGCATCTCAAAGCCCACATACGCCGCGGCCGGATTGCCTGAAAGCCCCAGGTAGGGCTTACCTCCGAGCAAGCCAAACGTGATGGCCTTGCCGGGACGCATCGAGATGCGGTCAAACAGCACCTCGCCCTCGCGCCGGACGAGCGCCGTCACGAAATCGTAGTCGCCCGCCGAGGCGCCACCGCTCGTAATGACAAAATCGCACTCCTGCACGGCGCGATGCACCAGATCGGCAATCGCCTGCTCATCATCGGGCGCAATGCCGTAGAACACGGGCTCGGCGCCGGCATCGAGCGCCTCGGCCATCAGCGCCGAGGAGTTGGAATCGCGAATCTGACCGCGCGCCGGTACTTTACTCGGTGCGACCAATTCCGTGCCCAGCGAGATGATGCCCACACGTGGGGCAGCGTGCACCTTCACGCTCGCGTAACCGGCGCTTGCCAGCAGGCCCGCGCCCGCCGGAGCCACGACCTCGCCGGCGTGTATCACAACATCGCCGGCATGGGCCTCCTCGGCGGCAGAGCGAACGTTCTCCCCTACCTTGGCAGGCGCCGAGAAGCGAACGTGCGAGCCCTCGTTGCCATCGCCGTCGAGCACGTCGACGATCTCGTACTTCACCACGGCGTCGGCACCCTCGGGCACCGGCGCGCCTGTCATAATGCGGACCGTCTCGCCCGGGCCAAGAGCACCCTCAAACACATGGCCCGCAGCCTCGTGTCCGATAACGTCGAGCGTCACCGGCGTCTCACCAGACGCCTGCGCCAAGTCCGCCGAGCGCACGGCATATCCGTCCATAGCGCTGTTGGCAAACGGCGAGATGTCGATATCGGCCACCGCGTCCTCGGCCAAGGGAAGACCGGCGGCCTGCCACACGGGAATCTCGACGAGATCGGTCGGAGCAACGTGCGACAGGACAATCGACTGCGCGTCCTCCAGCGGAATGAGTTTCTCTGCCATATGCACCTCTTAATGCCACGGCGCACAACAGGGACGCCGATTCTTTATGCTTGTCTCAGTATAATCCCCCGACGCGCGACCGCGACTTGGCCTGTACCCGCAAATACACCTGTCGGTTGCAGGCCGCGAAACGGAATGGAAACCAACCCACCGGCTCGTCGCGTTTACCGCGTTTTATAATGCTTGCGTTGCAACCTAAAAGAGGAACGTATGACTCATAACGACAAACCCGAAAGCGCAAACGAGGCGCAAGACCATCCCCAGCCGCTCGACGACGGCGGCTTTTTCTCCCTGAACGACGTCATCACGGCAGGCAGGCATCAGCTTACCCGCTCCGAGCATCTCTTGGTTGCCGACACGCGCCGCAACGCCCGCAACCTACTCGCGAGCGCCAAGTTGCTCGTACTCGTCGTCATCGTCTCGCTTGCCATGGGCGTTGCCGCTTGGGCGTTTTTGGCCTCGTTGAATATCGCGACCGACTATCGCGAGCACCATGCGTGGATTTACGCGCTGCTTCCCGTTGTGGGCATGGCCACCGCATGGGTGTACAAAAACCACGGTCTTGCCGCCAAGCGCGGTAACAACCTGGTCATCGACTCCGCTCTGGGCACACGCCTCATCCATATGCGCATGGCCGTCCTCACCTTCGTCTGCTCCACGCTCACGCACCTCACCGGCGGATCGGCCGGTCGCGAGGGAGCTGCGGTGCAGATTGGCGGCACCATCGCCAGCAACATCTCGAGCCTCGCCCACCTCAAAAAGCATGACCACCACGACCTCATGCTCGCCGGCATCTCGTCGGCCTTTGGCGCCGTATTCGGCTCACCCCTTGCCGGAGCTTTCTTTGGCATGGAGATGTGCTTTATCGGCAAGATCGACTACACCGCGGGCATCTACTGCCTGGTCGCCTCGTTTACCGGCTACTTTACGTCGCTTGCCTTGGGAACCGAGTACGAGGCGAATGTTATCGCCAGCGTTCCCGCTATGACGCCCACAACGGTCGTCATCGTTGTTATCAGCGCCATTATCTTCGGTCTGACGGCACGCCTCTTTGCCTGGTCGGTTCGAACCGTCAAGAGCCTGTACGGTCGCTTTATCACCAATTACCTTATTCGCGCACTCATAGGCGCACTCGTGGTTTTGGCCGCCTATGCCCTCCTCGACGCCTGGGACTACGCCGGCCTTTCCACGTGGCTTTCCGGCGCCGGATTTGCCGGCAACACCACCCTGGCGGACGCAGCCATCAAGTTGGTCGTCACAGCGCTCACCCTGGGCGCCGGCTTCCAAGGCGGCGAGGTCACACCCCTGTTTGGCATCGGTGCGGCACTCGGCGGCTGGATCGGTTGCCTTACCGGGCTCGACCCCAGTTTTCTGGCGGCTCTCGGCATGCTCGGCGTGTTCTGCGCCGGCCTCAACGTGCCCATTACCACCTGCATGATGGCCATCGACCTGTTCCACGGCACGGCAGCCGGGTTCTTTGTCATCGTGGCCTTTATCAGCTATCTCGTCGGCGGACACCGCGGCGTGTACCCCGCCCAGCGCATCATCTCACCCAAGCGCCGTTCACTTATTGTGGATGAGGGCGGTACGGTAGCGGATGCTATCGAGCGCCACAACGACCTGATAGAGTAGATGTAATAATCGCCGTGCAGCCACAATCGGGGGCAATTCGACCTGAGCGCGACCGCACTGTCATGCCACACGCCGGGAGTCGCCCCATGCACGCAACTGATTTTGGCCGCACGCTCATCATCGCCAACCCCGCCGCCCAGTCGGGTGCGGCGCGCGAAGTTGCCGAGCGCCTGCAGCGCTTTTTGGACATGACCGCGCGCTCATCCCAGTTTGATCTGGTGCTGACCGAGCGCATAGGACATGCCAAGGAACTTGCCGCACGGGCCCAGGGCTACCGCACGGTTATCGCACTCGGCGGCGACGGAGTGATCCACGAGGTCGTCAATGGACTCATGACGCAGGATGAGGCGGTCCGTCCCGCCCTTGCCGTTCTACCCGTAGGCTCCGGCAACGATTTTGCCCAGACCCTCGGTATCGACGATTTCTCCGGAAAGGATTTTGGCGCGCTGCTCACCTGCGAGCTGCAGCGTCAGGACATCGGGCGCATTCGCTCATGGAGCCCTGCGAGCGGCAACGGCGAGGCGATCGTCGAGTATTACGACCAGACGCTTTCGGTCGGCATCGATGCCGCCATCGGCCTTGGCACCACCGAGCTGCGCAAAAAGACGGGCCTCACTGGCGCTCCACTCTACACCCTATCGGGACTTGAGCAGTTTGGCCTGCGCTACCGCAACTACCCCATGACCATCAGTTTTGATGGCGCGCCGGCCGAGCGCGTGAGGGCAATCATCATGGCGATCCAGCTGGGACCCACCTATGGTTCGGGCTATCGCATCTGTCCCGATGCCGACCCGTGCGACGGCATCCTCGACGTTTGCTACGCCTGCGGCCCCGTCCCCCGCGCGGTCGCGCTTCCCATGTTCCTTTCGGCCAAAGATGGCCACCATACCAAGCTGCCACCGGTTCGCATGCGCCGCTGTCGCCATGCCGAGCTTACCTTTGAGGGGCCCGACTACCCCATCCAGGCCGACGGCGAGCCCGTCGTCGCCTCGCGCATCGAGGTCGACGTCCTGGCAGCCGCCCTCCAAGTCTGGCACCCAACCCGCTAACCCCACCTAAGTTGCGGTGAAATAGGGACTGTTTATGCAGCTAAAGCCGCAAAACAGTCCCTATTTCACCGCAACGTATTGAGAAGATCATTCCTCCCCGCCCGGCTTGCGACGGTTGGCCTTTTTAATCGCGTTGAAGTGCTTGTCGTTGAGCCTGCGCTGGCGAGAGCGTTGTGGCACTTTGGTCTTGACACGACGGCGCGGTGGACGCCCGCGACGCTCAAGCTCTGCCCTCAGCTTACGTAGACAGCAGCTGCGATTCTGAAACTGACTGCGGCTCTCACGCGCCGTCACGACAATCCCCGTGGGCCCATGCTTCAT
>CAJMSG010000116.1:0-5913 GCA_905216105.1 uncultured bacterium
CGGTCGGCAGAGCACGGGCCGATGATGAGCACCTTGCGTGCGTCCTCGCCGGTAAAGACTTTGGCGACCTCGGCGTCAAATGCCTGCTTTTTGGCGGTAAGTTCGGCAGAAAGCGGCATTTCCTCGCGGATCTCCATGGGGATCGGCAACTTGCGTTTGAATTCCATGGCCATAGGGGCCTCCTCAATCTATAGAAAGAGCAATAAGCGTATTGTCGAGTGTCCGGAATTATCCGCTGTCGCACGCTAAAGTGCAAGCCCTTGTCACCCCGAAACCTGCCAAAAAGGGACAGGTTTATTTTGGCAGGCTTTATCTGGGGAGACGTCGGCGGATGCCGGGAGCGAGTGGCGCCGCGTGGGGCCCTAAGGCTGTTGTCGGTTCCCCAGGAAACACCCCGTGGGCAAAAAATGCCAAATATGAGTACGGTTGCTAACCTAGTAACATATCGGTCTAGCGAGATAATAGACAAAGTGAAAAATACGTTCATTAACGTTGGCGCGCAGAAGCCTGCTAACGGGCGTTTTGATTAATTCGAAGGCGTATAGAGGCCGCAAAGAGGTCGTTTGAGGTGGTTTTGGCTGTTACTAAAAAGGTGACAGTACTCATATTTGTCCTTTTTTGCCCACGGGGTCTGGAAAGCGCCGTCAATCAGGTCCCAGGGAAGGCGTTTCGAGGCTCGAAGGACACAAAACGGGGGCGCAGGTTGTCCTGCGCCCCCGTTCTCGGGCGTCATCATTTCTCTGCGGCCGTATCTACGCCGCCTCGTCGAACTGCGAGTTGTACAGGTCGGCGTAGAAGCCGCCCTGGGCGAGCAACTCGTCGTGCGTGCCCTTCTCGACGATGTCGCCGTCGCGGATCACCAAGATCACGTCGGCGTTGCGGATCGTGGACAGGCGGTGCGCGATGACAAAGCTCGTGCGGCCCTGCATCAGCGTATCCATGGCACGCTGAATAAGCTCCTCGGTACGAGTGTCAACGTTGGAGGTCGCCTCGTCCAGAATCAGCGCCGGGCGGTCGGCCAAAATGGCACGGGCGATGGTCACGAGCTGGCGCTGACCCTGCGACAGGTTAGTGCCCTCCTCGTTGATCATAAAGTCGTAGCCGCCGGCGAGCGTATGGATAAAGTGGTCGCAGCGTGCGGCACGTGCAGCGGCTTCGACCTCGGCATCGCTCGCATCGGGGCGTCCGTAACGGATGTTCTCGCGGATGGTACCGTTAAACAGCCAGGTGTCCTGCAGCACCATGGCAAACTCGCCGCGCAGCGCCGCGCGGTCCCAGTCGCGCACGTCGACGCCCTCGACGCGCAGCGAACCGCCGTCCACGTCGTAAAAGCGCTGCAGCAGCTTGATGAGCGTGGTCTTGCCGGCGCCGGTGGGGCCGACGATGGCGATGGTCTGGCCGGGCTGCGCCTCGCAGCTAAAGTCGTGGATGATGGTCTTGTCGGGCGTGTAGCCAAACTTGACGTGGTCGAACTCCACGTGACCAGGACGCGCCTCGGGGATCTGCGCATCGGCCTTCTGCTCCTCCTCGGGGGCAGCCAGGAACTCGAACACGCGCTCGGTGGCGGCGGCCATCGACTGCATCGTATTGCTCACGTTGCCCAGCTGCTGCACGGGCTGCGTAAAGTTGCGCACGTACTGGATGAAGCTCTGGATATCGCCGGGCGTGGCGTTTCCGGTCAGCGCGAGCTGCGCGCCCACCACGACAACGCCCACATATCCCATGTTGCCCACCAAGCTCATAAGCGGCATCATCAGGCCCGACAGGAACTGCGAGCGCCAGCCACTAATAAAGAGGCGGTCGTTTTGACGGTCGAACTCTTCGATCGAGGCCTCGGCGCGGTCGAACACTTGGATGACGTTCTGACCGGCAAAGTCCTCCTCGATAATGCCGTTGACGGTGCCCAGGACCTGCTGTTGCTCGCGGAAGTACGGCTGCGAGAAGTGAATCATCACCATCAAGATAATCGCGGCCGCCGGCAGCGTGAGCACGGTGACGCCGGTAAGCGGCAGGCTGATCGACAGCATCATGACGAGCACGCCGATGATCTGCGTGACGGACGTAATAAGCTGCGTCACGCTCTGGTTGAGCGACTGGCCGAGCGTATCGACGTCGTTGGTGATGCGGCTGAGCACGTCGCCCTTGCTGTGGCCGTTGAAGTAACTCATCGGCACGACAGCGATCTTGGCGGCGATCTCCTTGCGCATGCGGTAGCAAATCTTTTGCGTGACACCGGTCATGAGCCAGCCCTGGATGAGGCTGCAGGCAGAGCTTGCCAGATACAGGCAGAGCAAAAAGCCGAGCGTCTTGGCGATCCAGTTAAAGTCGACATCGCCGGTGCCGTTGACCTTGGCGACCAGGCCTTCGAACAGCTTGGTCGTAACCTGGCCGAGCACCTTGGGTCCCACAATGTTAAAGATGACCGAGCACACGGCAAAGGCGACGGCGACAAACACGGCAATCTTGTGCTGGCCGATATAGCCGAGCAGCTGCCTCATGGTGCCCTTAAAGTCCTTGGCCTTTTCGCCGCGACGCATGCCGCCCATGCGGCCCATGGGACCACGCTGGCGGGTGGGCTTGGGAATCTGAGTCTTGGTCTCGTCTGCCATTAGCGCTCGCCTCCTTCCATGACGGCTGCAATTTCTTCTTGGGTAAGCCCCAGCTCCTCGGCGGAAAGCTGCGACTGTGCGATCTCCAGGTACGCCGGGCAGCTGCGCAGCAGCTCCTCGTGCGTGCCGGTGCCCACTACGTGGCCGTCGTCGAGCACGATGATCTGGTCGGCGTGCATGATGGTCGCGATGCGCTGGGCCACAACCACGAGCGCGGCGTCGGTGACGTTTTTGGCCAGCTCTTCGCGCAGGCGCGCGTCGGTCTTGTAGTCAAGCGCGCTAAACGAGTCATCGAACACCACGACCTCGGGCTTCTTGGCCAGGGCGCGGGCGATGGCCAGACGCTGGCGCTGACCACCCGAAACATTGGAGCCGCCCTGGCTGATGGGGGAGTCGTAGCCGCCCTCGCGCTCGGCGATAAAGTCCTCGGCCTGGGCGATGCGTGCCGCCCGGTGCATGTCCTCGTCGCTCACCATGTCGCCGGCAAACTTAAGGTTGCTCTCGACGGTGCCCGAGAACAGGCGTCCCTGCTGCGGGATATAGCCAATGCGGCGGCGTAGCTCGGAAAGGGTCATATCGCGCACATCGATGCCGTCGAGCGAAATACTGCCGCCCGTGACGTCGTACAGGCGCGGAATCAGCTGCACAAGTGTGGACTTGCCCGAGCCCGTGGAACCAATGATGCCGAGCATCTGACCGGCGTGCGTGGTGAAGTTTACGCCGCTGATGACGTCGGCACGGGCATCGGGATACTGGAAGCTCACGTCGCGGAAGGTGAGCTCACCGCGCGGCGCGCTGGCCGCGGGCAGTTTGGGCGAGACGGGGTCGTTGATGCTCGTGGGGCAGGTGATGACCTCTTCCACGCGCTCGGCTGCGACTTCGGCACGGGGCAGAATGACCGACACCATGGTGAGGATCATAAACGCCATGACGATCTGCATGGTGTAGGAGATAAACGCCATCATGTTGCCGACCTGCATCACGCCGTCGGACACGCCCTGCGCGCCAAACCAGACGATAAGCACGGTGATGCAGTTCATGACGAGCATCATGAGTGGCATCATAAAGCTCATGGCGCGGTTGGTGTAGAGCTGCGTGGTCATCAGGTCGAGCGAAGCCTTGTCAAAACGCTCGAGCTCATGCTCCTCGCGGTTGAACGAGCGGATGGGCATAAGGCCGTCGAGCAGCTCACGGGCGGTAAGGTTCACGCGGTCAACAAAGCTCTGCATCTTTTTGAACTTGGGCATGGTGAGGCCCATGAGCACGCCGACGACAGCCGAAACCGCGATGATGGCCACAGCGATGGTCCACTCCAGGCCGGTGTGGTTGGCCAGGACGCGCATGACGGCGACGATGCCCATGACGGGAGCCATCAGGCACATGCGGATAAACAGGGTTGCGGCCATCTGAATCTGCTGAATGTCGTTGGTGCAGCGGGTGATGAGCGAGGCCTGGCTAAACTTGCCCACCTCGGCCGGCGAGAAGTGCATAACCTTGTTGAAGGTCTCGCGGCGCAGGTCGCGTGCGATGGAACAGGCGGTGCGCGAGGCCACGGCGCCGGTCAGGATTGTGGCGACGAGCGAGATCAGGCACAGGCCAAACATCGTGGTCGCCATGCGGCCCAGGTAGGCGTTCTGCACGTCGGCGGGGTCGATGCCCTGCGCCTTGTACTCGTCCTGCACATAGCTCACGGCGCGTTGGGTCACGATGGAGCCCGACATGGAGCCCATTTTGTCTGCCATATCGTTGGCGCCCTCGACGAGCTTGCCCTGATCGATAAGACCGCCTTCAACGCCTAGGCGCAGGCTCTTCATGGTGATCTTACCGCCATCGGCATCAATCTGCTTTTGCATGTTCTGCGCCGCTGCGGCCTTCTGCTGCATCTCGGCGAGCTGCTCGGGCGTCATCGCTGCCATCTGCTCGGGGGTGGGCATGGCTTGGGCGGCGCCGCCATCGCTTGCCTCGGTGGATGCGCCGGTCATGTCGCCCATGGAGTCGGCGTCGATGCCCTGGTTGAACGAAAGGACGACAGTCTCGGGCAGGCTCATGATGTCGGCAATCTTGCCGCCGCCGCGCTCCTCCTCGGTGCCCTTGTACGTTCGAATACCGTTATTGTCCGCCTTACTAAACACGGCCTCCACAGCTTTGGCGTCCTTGGCGCTCATAAAGAGTTCGAGGTCGTCGAGCGATTCGGCGCGGATGGTGTCGGGTACGGGCGAGGCGATACCGCCTTGCTGCACGCCCACGTCGACGATGTCGCTCATATAGGTAGGCAGCGCCAGATCGGCGTTGCAGCTGATTACGATGAGTACGATAGCTGCGAACAGTGCCAGGATATGCTTTTTAAAGAGCTTGAGAATCCTCACTCGGCATCTCTCCTTTCTTGATTGCGGTCGATCTTTCTTGATTGCGGTCGATAATTTCGTTGGCACGTCTTAGAAGGCGCACCATCTCTTGGGTATCTGTTTCGCCGAGCTGCTCGAGGAAAGCCGCAGTGCGGTCCTCGAACTCTCGACGTTTGATTTCGAGATCCTGTCGGCCCTTGTCGGTTACTATGACGTGTACGCGACGACGGTCAGTCTTTGAGTGCTCGCGCTCGACCCAGCCCTTGGCCTCGAGGGCGCGTAAGATATTGGCGATGCGGGCGCTCGAGACCCAGGCGCGATCAGCGAGTTCGCTCGGCGTGAGCGAACCGCCGGCGAGTATGAGGGCGCGCATGACGGCCATCTCGCCGCCGAGGGCTTTGTCCGCAAAGCGCGAAATACGCTGATGCATGCTGCCAAACTCGGTAAGGAGCTGGCGACCAAGTTCATGGAAATCGGTATCTTCCACCGAAAACCCCTAACACTAGAAACTATTTTCGGTAAAAGATGATACCCTTGCACGCGCGCCCTAATCGGTGGATTTTTAGGCATGTCCCAAAAATCTACTGGCGAGTCACTTTACCCAGCTAAAGCTGGCATAACAGCTAGAGTGACGGACGTATAAAGGCAAGGGAAATTCTCAGACAATTCGGTGAACGGTAGTTGCCCGCACTCTCATTTCCTGCGGGTTTGTCAAAAACGCTCTTATGATATAAAAAAAGAAACATATAACAGCCCAGATGGAGAGGGTGGCTATGTTATCCTTCTCAGACGGGTGAAATCTTGGGTTTAGGGTTGCAGCGCCAAGGTGGATAAACGATTTTCCCTGCGTCAGCGCGTGGCGGAAAACGGAAGAAGCCGGTCGTGCAAGCCGATAATTCAAGAATTCAATAAGCAGCGGTGTGAGAGAGCGCCGCATTACACGTAACTAGGAGCGTGGT
>CAJMSG010000117.1:0-5891 GCA_905216105.1 uncultured bacterium
GATGCCGGCTGGGTGGGCTCGCGCGAATGGGTGCTGGACACCGAGCCCACCGACGGACAGATTCAGGTGGCGCACAAAGGGCGCACGTGGTTCGAGATCGAGATGACCGGTGTGACGGCGCACGCGAGCCAACCATGGAAGGGCGCGGATGCTGTCGCCGCCATGGCCGAGGTCATTTGTTCACTTCGTCACGCGTTTGCGGAGTTGCCCGCGCATGATGAGCTGGGGCCTTCGACTATCACGTTTGGCCAGATCGAGGGCGGCTATCGCCCCTATGTGGTGCCCGACCACGCCAAGGTCTGGGTCGATATGCGCCTAACGCCGCCGACCGACACGGCTGCCGCGACCCGCATGGTGGAACAGGCCATTGCCACAGCGGAAGCCGCCGTTCCCGGTTGCCACGGAAGCTTCATCGTGACGGGCGATCGCCCCGCCATCGAGCGCGACCCGGACTCTCCCCTTCTGGCTGCGCTCAAACACGCGGCAGACGACGTGACGGACGCGGACACGACCGTCGGCTTCTTTACCGGCTACACCGACACCGCCGTCATTGCCGGCAAGACGGGTAACCGCAACTGCATGAGCTATGGCCCAGGCTCGCTCGCGCTCGCCCACAAGCCCAACGAGTATGTGCCCCATGCCGATATCGTTCGCTGCCAAAACGTGCTCATCGCGCTCGCCGACAACACGCTCTGGGACGCAAACGGCCAAGTTGGGGCATAATAGGCCGCGAACAAACCGACTCGCGCGTTAGGACCGTCCATGAAAGCACTTCCGTTTCCCTGCATCCGCCCGGCTCAGGACCGCGTGCTCGAGGCGCTGCCGCAGATGGGCGGCATCCTGGGCAGCAACGATGCCCTGCGCGGCGCCATTGCCGATGGCCTGATGCTCAAGGATCCGGGCGCAGCGTATTACGTGTACGAATGCTCGGGAGAGCCGGGTCGCGTGACGGGCGTCGTGGCGATTTGCCCGATTGGCGTGCTTGCGGGCGGCGAGGGCGATGCCAGCTCCGACGTGGCCGACGCCGCGCATGCGATCGCCGAGCTCAAAGTTCAGCCTCGCCCCGTGTCGCTCGCCTACGAAGCCTCGCCCGTCATGGATATCATCCTGGGCGCCGCCAAAGAGGGCGCCTCGCTCTACGCCGTTACCGATCCCGCCGGCATCACGCACCGCGTGTGGGAGGTCAAACGCGAGGACGCCGTCGGGGCCATCCGCGCCATGCTCGACCAAGCACCCGAGCCGACACTGGCCGACGACCCCGCCTACGCTGCCGCGCTAGTAGGGGCATCGCAGCTGCTGGCCGATGAGGCCCGTGCCGCCGGAACGTACACCGGCAAAGAGCCGTTCAACTTTACCGTTGCCGCGTTATTCCCCGCCGCGCAGGTCGCCGGCGGCGCACCGCAGGTTCCGACGGGTTTGCTCACCCACCAGATCGCACGGTTCTAACGCTACCCCCGCTGCGGGCCTGCTGCCGCCACGAGCGGCTCAAGCCCCAGCTCGCGCGCGTAGTCTTCCTGCGTAAAGATCTCAACCAGTTCAAACGTATCCGTCGCATCGTCAAACGCAAAGTGCAGCACCGAGCAGTTGCCCGGCACGCGATCACGCTCGTCAGCCGCCGCACCCTTCACGTGGTCCATAAACTCCTTGATGGCCGAGCCATGGCTCACCGCGAGCACGCACTCGTGGTCGGGCTTCCGCATGAGCTCGGCAAGCGTTGTGACCATACGTTCGCGCACCTGCATCTGGCCCTCGCCGCCAAACTGACGATAGAAATCGCGCCACGGACGCTCGGGCATCAGCATCACGCGCTCGGCCTCAAAGTCGCCAAAGAACCACTCGCGCAGGCCGTCCAGGCGCTCGTATGCCAAACCCGGCCACAGGCTCGAGATAGTCTGCTCGGTGCGATGCAGCGTGGAGGTATAGGCGTGGTCGGGTTCAATGCCACGCGCACGCAAAAACATGCCAGCGCGCGCCGCCTGATCGCAGCCCAGCTGTGTGAGCGGCGAATCGCTCCAGCCCTGAATGATGCGTTTGAGGTTAAATATTGTCTGCCCGTGACGGACCAGATACAGATCTTTATTCATAGGGGTCCTTTCGTTCGTTACCAATCAAGGAGCGAAAACGCCCCGTCGCAATAGCCAAAATGAAGCACGGCGCCATTATCGGGCTGTTCTCCCCCGCCGGTCACGTGCCCAAGAAACTCCTGGCAGGCAGAGCCGTGAGAGACTGCCAGCACGCAGTCGTGCTGGGTCCGCGCCATGATGCGGGCCAGCGCCGCGACCATGCGCGCCCGGAGCTGCGCCTGCGACTCCCCGCCAAACTTAACCGGATAATCACCCCAGGGCTGCGCCGGCATCTCGCGGTTTGATGTACCCTCCAGCGAACCCAAATGCCACTCGCGCAGGTCATCGACTAGCTCTATGGAACGACCCTCGCCGACGATAAGCTCGGCCGTACACCGCGCCCGCCCCAACGGCGAAGAATACACATAATCAAAGGTCACGCCGCGGTCCTCAAACGCCGCACGCGTCGCCAGCGCCTGCTCGCACCCGCGCGCCGTAAGCGGCGAATCATGCCAGCCCTGCAAAATGTTCTGCACATTGAGCTCGGTCTGCCCATGCCGCACCAAATACAGATCGGCCACACACCCTCCCCTCGCACCACCGCAAAGGGGACAGGCACCTTTGCGGTGGTTTTGCCGCCTTCGAACCGCGCCGCGCAACTACAGCAGCACGTCGGCCAGCGGACGCTTGGGCACGTGATGTACCCGAGCCTCGTCGCGCCAATAATTGATGGAGCCGTCGGGATTGGAGTCGATCACATCGATGACCTGCGTCTCGGCCGGCACGCCAAAGGCCATAATCAGCTTGAGCTCGTACTTGTCGTTATCGAGCCCCATGGCGTCGACCGCGCGGGGCGTAAAGGCCTTGAACATGCAGGCCGCCACCTCGGGCGTGGCGCTGCGGGCGGCGAGCATCATCGTCTGAGCGGCAATGCCAGTGTCGACTTCGGTGATGGGCGCGGCCGGCTTGCCCGGAACGGCGCGCTCGGCAAGAATCGCGATGTAGCCGGTCGGGCGCTCACCCTCATCGGGACCCGGCCAATCCTTAAGCGCGCCGGCCCACGCGAGCTCGTCAAACACACGCGCGCAGTCCTCGGCACCGCTCACCACATGAAAGCGCAGGCGCTGAGCATTGGCGCCGCAGGGAGCCAGGTGCGCCAGCTCAGCCAGCTCGAGCAAAAGCTCACGCGGCACGCGCATGGACTCGTCAAAGCGGCGGCACGTGCGGGCGCGACGGACCAACGCGTCAAACGTATCCAGGCCAAGCTTTTCGCAACCCTGCTTTGCCATCGACTCAGCGCTCACCGGCGCCGCGGGAACAGCTTCGTTCATAGGGACCCCCAATAAAAACCAATTGTTCTTAGGAAAATCTAACCTAAAACGTAGGCAATTACACTCGGCGCCATAATGTTCCACATCTGTTGAATACACCCCAGCAACGCGGGAACAAAGGTAACAATTCGGGAAGGTAGGGCGCCAATTCGCCCTTCCTGCCCCACGCGACGGCACCCTTGGGCGATACTGGTTGCAAGAGCTACGGCTTACGCCGCACGGAAAGGAGACATCATGGGCATCTTTAAGAACGATGACAAGCAATCGAGCGCATTTGGATTTGACGAGAAAAGCATGGCAGGCAAGGCCGTCAAGGCCGTGCGCTGGATTTACGCCATCACGGGTGTCTTGGCGCTCGTCGCCGGCATCGCACTGCTGTTTGCGCCCGCCAAGTCCCTCGTCTTCCTAACGACCGTCTTGGGCATCTACTTTGTGATCACGGCCGCGATCAGGCTGTTTACCGCTGTTTTCGAGCCGCTGCTGCCAACCGGCTGGCGCGTTACGAGTATCATCGCCAACCTACTCATCATTCTGGGCGGCGTCATAATCCTGCGCAACCAGGCCTTCTCGACTGCGACGCTCACCACAATGGTGGTTGTCGTGGCAGGCTTTGGCTGGATTGTCGAAGGCGTCATGTCGATTCTGGAGTCCGAGCTTTCGTCCAACCGCGCCCTCGCCATCCTGAGCGGCGCGCTCTCCATCATCGCGGGCATGTTCGTGTTTATCTATCCGCTGTGGTCGGCCAAGATGCTCGTCATCTTTAGCGGCGCCGCGCTGTTGGTGTTTGGCGTGACGCTAATCGTTCGCGCCATTCAATTTGGCAAACTGGTGCACTAGATGCCGCGGACACTTTTTATTGATGCCGACGCCTGCCCGGTCACGCGCGAGTCAATCGACTGCGCGCGGAGGGCGGGCGTCGCCGTCGTCATCGCCGGTAACAGCACGCAGAACCTGGAACGCCACATTCGCCGCGACGATCCGCGCGATGCCGAACACGCGCGTCGGGGCTTTTGGGTCACCACGCTCGACGTGAGTGTGGGGGCCGATAGCGCCGACTTTGCCATCGTCGAGCGCTTGCAGGCGGGCGACGTGGTCGTGACGCAAGACATTGGCCTAGCGAGCATGGTGCTCGGGCGCGATGCCGCCGCCATCGGTGTGCGCGGGCGCGTATACGACAAGGCGACCATCGACATGCAGCTGTTTATTCGTCACGAGGAAAAGAAGGTGCGTCGCGCTGGCGGTCGCACCCGCGGGCCGGCAGCCTTCACCAGCGAGGACCGAGCCCGCTTTAAACGCAACCTCACCGAGCTGTTACGTTAGACAAGGTAGAGTTTTGGGCTTAGAGGCCGAAGGCGGAGAGGATGAGTCCCCAGCCGGCGCCGATGACGTACATCATGACCAGGAACATGACGTTCTCGCGGGCGCTGCGGTTGGTGCGGAACAGCACCAGGTAGCCCACGCCGGCAGAAATGAGCGTGCCGGCGAGCATCGGGGCCAGCTGCAGCGCGCCCTCCAAGTACAGCTGCGTAATGACGACGCTGGCAGAGCAGTTGGGGATCAGACCGACGAGCGCCGAGCCAAGGACAGCGAGCGTCTCGTTACCGCGCAGGAACTGCTCGATCGCGGACTCGCCAAAGGTCTCGAGGACGGCAACCAGAATCAGCGTCACCAGGAAAATGAATACCGAGACCTGCACGGTATGAGAGATCGCGCTACGGATGATCGACAGGACGGGCGCGCCCTCGTGGGAGTGACCATGGTCGTGACCGTGGTGATGCTCGTGCTCGCCCGCGTGGCCGTGGTCATGGTGGCGGCCGTGGTTGTGGTCGTGCCCGTGGCCGTCCTCATCGTCGTCGCAGCCGCAATGGTCGCGCTCGCACAGCTCGTGGATGTGGTCGGCGCTCACGCCCGCCTCGGCCACCTCATCGATGATGTCGCCGCCGGTGTGGTCATCGTGCGCACAGTTCACATGGGCCGGATTTGCCGCGGTTCCCAGCACGGTGCGACGGATCGCAGCATGCGCGCGGGCATTACGGCGCAGCCCGCGAATAGCAGCGTCCACGATAAAGCCCGTGACCAGCGCGATCAGCGCCTTCGACGCCAGCAGCATCGCCATGGTCTGCACGGGAACCTGCTCGGCGAGTAAGAGCGGCAGCATCTCGTCGGAGGTCGAAAGGAACACCGCCACCAGCGTGCCCAGTGTCACGACGCGGCCGGCGTACAGCGTAGCCGCCATGGCCGAAAAACCGCACTGCGGCACGATGCCCAGCAGCGAACCGACAACCGGACCCGCGGCGCCAGCGCGCTTGATGGCTCCGTTGACGCGGTCGCCCGCAACATGTTCGAGCGTCTCGAGTGCAAGATATGTCACTAACAAAAACGGCACCAGCGACAGCGTGTCCTTGCCGGCGTCGAGCAGGATATCAATCAGCAAATCCATGACGGATGGAACCTTTCGTGTCTTTCGGCAGCATTGTAAAAGTCCTAGCGGTCAACT
>CAJMSG010000118.1:0-5828 GCA_905216105.1 uncultured bacterium
CGAAGGTGAGAGAGCGCTCGCGGCTTTTCTGTGCCGTCACACGTTGAACTACTGCAGTGGTTCTTTTGAACGTAGCTATACGTGTAAGAGTGGTTTATTTGGTGCCGTGGGACAAAATGCCGCTATGTGTCCCATCATTTGGTACGCATAGCTAAATTTCGTTCCAAATAGCAGATAAATGACTATGCTTAAAGCCGATTCATAGGGCTGGAACGCTTTGAGTTCACTGCATGCGCAACCGTTCATCCCTAAAAAACAGCCGCTCACCCGAGCGGCTTTTCAAAATCAGGGATCCGCGGATGCCAATGGCGCGATGCATCGTCGACAAAGAGCGGTGCGTAGAACATGCGATTGAGCGCGGCGGCAACGGTTCGTGCCTCAAGGTCAGGCCGGACTTCGAGCCAATACTGGATGAGGTTATGGTGGCCCGCAAGCGCAAAAGCAAGATACAGATCGAGGTCCGTCTCATCTGAAAACGTCGACCGCAAACGATCGCGAAAATAGTCATGCATGAAGATCGTTGCCTTGTGTGCAAACACGGGATCACCGTTATCGCTGTTAAGCGCCAGGACTTTCGAGCGATTGGCCTTGAGGATTTCCATGCGCTTGATCATCGTGGGCGTGGGATCAAGCTGCGCATCACCAAAACGAGCCTCAAGGGCAACGTCGTTAATGTCTTGCATGTTCTGGAGCAGCTCATCTTCAAAGCGCTTGACCACATCATCGACAGAGCGGTAGCAACGATAGAAGGTTGATTTTGATGTATGGGCAAGACGGAGTACGTCGGTGACCTTAATCGATTGCACAGGCGTTGTCGCCATAAGTTCAAAGACGGCGCCTTCGATCCGCGAAGCAATATCGTTTTTAGCGTTCAGTGACATAGAAGGCCTCCCCTGTTGGCGATTGGCTACTATGCTACCCGAAAGGCATGCTCCTCAATGGCGATATGGGGCATAGAACGCGCTGCACAAGAGATGACACACTGGCCAAACACCACCGAGGAAGTAAACCATCCGCTCGGCAACCCGTCTTTGCGGGGATCGATTGAAAAGCCGGACCCCTCCGCCTTCAGGACGGCTTCGATACGCGTCCAAACCCGACACAGCCGAAAGGCGCGTTCCTGCGAATCTGCCGCAGCGTCAATCCACGCCCGTTCCCTTGAGCTTGCCATACGCTCAACCGCAATAGGTACAATCTCATCGACCGCCTCGATATCCACGCCAATAGGTCCTCCGACCGACCGAGCAACATCGGAAACAGCGAGGACGGCCACGCTTCCGCCATGTGAAATGGAAATAGAGGGGGCCTCCCCATCCGCAAGCTCGATCTTGCCGAAAGCAGAACGCGCAAGCTGGATGTCGTCGAAGACACCCAGGGCGTCGCGAAGAAGCAGACCCACGCCTGCAGCTTCCTTCCGAGACGCAATTGGGAGATCCTCATTGGAGGCACGTAAGGCATAGCGTCCCGCGATTGATGCCATATCAACGGTCACGCCGGGATCGATCGCAGAAACATCGACGAGATGCACGGTTATGTTCAAAACGGTCAACCCCCACTCGATTGAGATGACAAGGCTAAACAGACGCTCAGAACCGCTCTTTCATGAATCGAGGTACCTTTTGCCGGCGATTTGGCGACCCATTTGGCGACCAAAACAAAACAGCCCAGAGACATAGTCTCTGAGCTGCGAACATTTGGTGGGCGTTAGAAGATTTGAACTTCTGACCTCTTCCGTGTCAGGGAAGCGCTCTCCCCCTGAGCTAAACGCCCAAATGGAGCGGACAACGGGGCTCGAACCCGCGACCCCAACCTTGGCAAGGTTGTGCTCTACCAACTGAGCCATGTCCGCCTGCGAGGATTTAATATACGGGATGATCCACCCAAATGCAAGAACAATTTTCAATATATTTGAAAAAAGTTCCCGCCGCCGAAAAGTGCCCTCGCCAGCTCGCTACAAACGCTCCGCGTTTGCTTAACGCTCGTTCCCTCTCGGGTTCAAGACCCTGGGACGGATTGATCAATTAAGCGAAAAGAGCGGAAGACTCACTCCCCCGGTCACGACAGCGAGCGGGCTCCGGGTGCCCCAGGTTGCCGCGAAAGAGGAGGGAAGCGTACTTTATGTACGCAGCCGACGATTGAGGGGCAAGATGGGGTGCCCGGGGCCCGCGCAGCGTCAACAAAAAACGCGGTTCGTTAGAACCGCGTAAAATTAGTGGAGCGGACAACGGGGCTCGAACCCGCGACCCCAACCTTGGCAAGGTTGTGCTCTACCAACTGAGCCATGTCCGCATATGTAAAACAAAACGGGCGCCGGAGCGCCCGGATGTTGCCTGGAGGCGAAGCCCGGATTCGAACCGGGGGTAAAGGCTTTGCAGGCCTCTGCCTTACCACTTGGCCACTTCGCCGAAAAAGGACCGCTTGAGACGGTCCGGAAATGCAATGGAGCGGACAACGGGGCTCGAACCCGCGACCCCAACCTTGGCAAGGTTGTGCTCTACCAACTGAGCCATGTCCGCTTGCGGGTTATTAATTTACGCGAGTTGCCCAAAAGACGCAAGTACTTTTTTCAAAAAAGTTACTCAAAGCAAGTTCATGCAGGTAAATAACGCCAAGTCAAGGCGCTATGCGCACGATTCCAATGCCGAGCCAAACAGCTTCACCATCCGAACGCGCGTGCCGGCGCCATCCGTACGGCGGGCAACTTCCACATTATCGACGAGCATGCGCATGAGCTTGATACCACGTCCGCGTTCCTCGGATGCCACCGGCTCGCTCGCCCCATCGATAGAATAGCCAGCGCCCCGATCAAGCACCTCGAGCACAACACGGTCCCCATAGGCCTGAACCGTCAGGACGCAGCCAACACCGCCCGCATGGTCATACGCGTTACCCAATGCCTCCCCCAGTGCCAATGCGACGTCATAACGTTCATCTCGCCTCAGGGGAAGTGATTCGAGAAGCTCGGCCACACGGTGCCGATAATACGGGAGGTTCTCGATGCCTCGCCTAACTTCGACGCTCTTGCTCCATCGCGGCAACTCCCCCACCGGAATGGCGGGAATCGACTCCCGCGCCGGGCCCGCGACATGCAGGATGTCGACAAGTCGGGCAATTTCCAAAAAGCGAACGACCTCATCGGAGGCGTTAACGAGCGAAAGCAGCCCCTCATGCCTCATAAGCTCTCTGGCACGTGCAAGCAAAAACGCCAAGCCCGTCGAGTCGATAAAGCCCACGGTCTGGCAATTGATGACAACACGGCGCACGCCCCGGTCGATCAAATTATCCAACCGTCGGCGCAGTGCGGGCACCGAGGCGATGTCGATATCGCCCGGTGGCGTCAAAACCGCTATGTCATTCCACTCATTCATACGACCATGGTTCCCCAAAAGAGCTCGCTCGATGCACACGTTTCTTCAACCGTAGAGATTTTGCCCGTCAGGCGTCGTGACCTACGATCGACCTCGTAAAAACTCAAGGGAGACCAGCGCGATGTCATCGTTCAGCGCCGACTCGGTATAGCGGTCAAGCTCGCCCAAGACCTTACCGCAGATCCCCGATACGCCCTCACCCGAGACAGAGAGCAAAAGATCGCGAAGGCGTTGTTCGCCAAAGAAAGCACCCGAGCGATCACGTGCTTCGATTGTTCCGTCGGTATACATAAATAGCATGTCACCAGGAGCGAATGTAAACGTGCCCGTCTCGTACACCATGCTCTCAAAGGCACCGATCACGCCCGATTGGCACCCAAGGAGCTCCACTTCTCCCCCGCAGGTCTCGCCGCCGCCAAGCGGCGTCGACGACGGCCTAATGACCATAGTGGGAGGATGTCCCGCCGAGCAATAGGTAGCGCGGCCCGCCTTAAGATCGATCTTGGCGATAAACGCCGTCACAAACGTCTCGACCCTCGAAAAGCCCATGAGCATGCTATTGAGCGAGCGTGCCATACGGGCAGGCCCCGCACCCTCCCAGGCATAGGCCGTCAGCGCTGTCTTGACAAGCGCCGACATCGACGCCGCCTCGATTCCCTTGCCGGATACATCACCCAAAATCATAACGGCGCAATCGTCGGGAAGTCGGACAAGCGTATAGAAGTCACCACCGACCAACGCAGAATTCGTTGCCGATAGGTATACCGAATCGGTTGCAATGCCCGGAACGTCACCAAGCGAATTTCTCATGCCAATCTGAAGCGTCTGAGCGATATGACGCTCCTCGCGCTTTTGAGATTCGCCTTCATAAATCAGCTCAAAGTCATGCGCCAGATGCACCAGGTAGTCGTATTCAAGGTCGTCAATTGGTTCTTGGCTGCCATCACGGAGCAGCAAAGCGCGCCTCGTCGGCCCCTTGGCAACGTCGGCGGGAACGATTGCATCGTTGTTCCGCTGACCGCCGCCCTCCGAGCGAACGCGTCCCGCCTCGAAGCCGGAATCGACATAGAGGCCCTGGCATGGCAGGCCATGAGCCCTCAACCATCCGCCCATAGGCATGGATTCGTCGACGCGGGTCAAGCGCACATGCTTAAGATCATCAGCACTCGCACCGCCCAGCACCGACTGCCCAAAACCATCGGAAGCAACCCCCAAACGCGCAGCCGGTGCGGTGGTGGAAAAGAAGAGCGACTCAGGGTCTCCCGGCAGCGCCACGCGACTGCCGCCCTCAAAATCGATGACATAGGTGTCAAGACTCGCGTCATATTCCACGGGGCAGAAATGACAATTGAGCACCGTGCAGATTTCCGTCGACACCGCTCGCGAAGCGGCAACGGGATCATCGAGATAGGTAAACAGTTCGTCGCGCAGCAAATTGAGTGAGCGGCCGAGCTCCGCCGTGCGGCGCGAACGTAAGCTCGACGCCATGCCGACCAGCTGAATAGACAGGTAATCGCAGATGACCTCGAGTACGTTAACGTCATAGGCAAGTGGCGCCTGGGGACGTTTCCAGCCAACTTCCAACACGCCAAGGACCTGCGTGCCGTAAAACACGGGAAGACAGATCTCGCTGCGATACGGGGGCATATCCTGCACGCGCAGCAAGTGCTTGGAACGATTGTCCAAATCCATGAACATGCCCGAAGCAACCCGGTCGCCCTCAAGGTCCTGCTGAATCGACAGGCGACAGGCACGCGACTCGCGAAGCACGTAGGTCGGAATGCCCGCGCCGTACGGCATAAACTCGGGCAGATAGCTGTCCTCAAGCTCCTTAGAAACACCGCGGAGCTTAAAGCCGCCACTCTCGGAAAAATAGATAGCCGCACCGGAGGCATCGAGCGTTCCAACGAGCTGATTCAAAACGGTATCGAGCAAGCTAGGGAGCTCATCGGAGCCCACAGTACTCATAATGACCGAAAGGGTGCCCGAAAGGCGTTTATTCGCCACCCTAAGCTCCGATAGCGCGCGTTTGAGCTGACGATCGTGGGAATACTGCTCTTCGATGCTGTGAAGCGCCACCAGGACACGCGGTGCACGACGTCCAAAGATACGCGGAGGCGTAACGGAACCCGCGCGAACCAAGACGGGAATAAAAGACCCGTCGCTCAGCTTGAGCATCAGCTCGCTCTCGGAGCCATCGGCCTCAAACGGCAGACGATGTTCGGTCGCGCGCTCAAAGGCAGACGAGTACAGAACGTCTTTGACATCACCGCCGATGACGTCAGCGCGTTCCTCGCACATCAGGTCGAGCAAACGATTATTCACATGCAGAATGGTTCCGTCGAGCTCACAGATGATGACAGCATCGCTCGTGATCTCGACCAGTTGGGCAACGTCTGCCCACTCGTTGCGCTCAAGCGTTTCCATCGTGGACCTCACCGTCTATCGGTAACAAAAAAG